>NZ_QFXN01000149.1:0-59798 GCF_003144775.1 Enterobacter sp. CGMCC 5087
AACATCAACAGTTTGTCGAGGATCATTTTCTTTCTCCATTCATGGGCCGGTTAAGGCCCATCAGTTAATGACAGGCGTTAAACAACGCGCGCTTCTGTTTCCAGAATCGCATCGGTTTCACGGATTGGGATGCCACGGAACGTGGTCCAGAATTCGCCTTCAGTCTCTTTTACGGACAGAGCCAGAGAAGCTTTATCCAGAGATTGCAGGTCCAGCGCCTGGGCAACGGTACGGTTCATGTAGAACACCGCGCGGCCCATCTTCAGGTTAGGAACGCGGTGAAGCGCTTTAACCATCATTGTGACGATGTTTGCCGCAGAACCAGGCACAGAGAGATCGCTCACATCGATGTTGGCAATGCGCACGACATAGCGCCAGTCGCGCAGTGCCAGGCCGTTATCCCACTTATAATGGGTACGGTAACCCTGGTATTTACCGCCAGAGGCGTCGATAAGAGTCTGCTCACCAAGGTTCTGGGTCTGCAGTCCAGCTTTCTGCCCTTTCGGGAAAATGCCGTGAACGGTGTTTTCACCCCATACCACCAGCCAGATAGAGGTGTTATCAGTGCCGGTACCGCCAGCGTCGATAATGTTCTGGCCGTTACCAGCCGACTTGCTGGAGTAACGAGATGACAGCCCCATGAACTGCTGTGGGTTAACACTGGTGTCGCCGTAGAACAGCGTCTGCGCCATCTGCTGGTTCATGCCTTCGAGGAATGCACGATCTTCAGACAGGCGGAATTCAGCAGTGTTACCGTTCAGATCAGCCAGTGACTTATCAACTTCTGCATAAGCCTCCAGCATGCCGACAGTGTCAGTAACCTGTACGGTAGTGGACTTGGTCGGCTGCACGCCATAGTTCAGCAAACGCCAGGTAGGCTGAGGAAGACCAGAGCGCACGGTGGTGCGGTGACCGGTTGGTAGGTTGCCTTCAACGAACATCATGTCCGTCAGGATTTCGTTTGTCTGGGAAAGGAGTTCGACGATCTTGTCTACCTTCCCGTTTGGATCGGTGCGCTTAGCCCAGTCAGCCAGCGTCAGCGCATTTACGCCTTTAACAGCCATGGTTATATCCTCTCTTATTAGCCATAAAGCACTTCGGCCGCACTACGCTGGCCTTGATTACTGCCATCGACCATGCCGTCTTCAGACATGGCTTTACCGATTTTCACGAACGTCTTAACCAGGTCGGGGTGGTTACCAAGCCCGGTCGTGTTCAGGTATTCTTTGAGCTCTGGCGTGCCGAACTGGTCCAGTGCACGCTGCGCAGCGCTGAGGTTTGCGGTCAGCTTGTCGCCGCCGATCTCTTTGTCAGCCTTCACGTCGGCTGCCCACTGTTCTGTCTGCGCCTGCCAGGCTTCTGCCTGTCTCTGCTGCACACCGGCCAGAATTTTCGGGTATGCGTCCACCAGCTTCTGCGCCTGCTCATTGGTCAGGTTCAGGTCGCGGGCAACCGGCTCGAAGTCCTTCAGCGCTTCAGTATCCAACTCAACGCCTTCAGCGGCCTGAAACTCGTATTTCTCCGGAGCGCCTTCCTGCTTCTGCTCTTTTTCAGCCTTTTCGGCTTTGGCTTTATCAGCAGCAAGTTCCCCCTCAGTTTTCTGAGTTTCTGAACCTTTGTCAGAATCAGTACCCGTCGCGTTATCCTGCGTCTGGGTTTGCTCCTGAGTTTGCTGCTGCGTTTCGCCAGCGCCTTGAGTTGTTTCAGTGGCACCAGTTGAAGCTGTATCTGCCTGACCACCATCAGCAGGTTGCTCATTGCAAAGACGGCGATGCAGCAAACGTTCAAATAAATTCATGGTTACTCCTGTTCACTGGCCTCTGCGGCCATCTTCAGATACTGATCCGGGCAGTGCGCCATGACGCGCTGAAACAGAACCAGCGCCAGGTTGCGCTGCCCTTCGTTGAATGCTGTGATGTTCGGCTCTACGTTGAAGCAGGTGCCGAACACCTGACCTTTCTCAAGCAGCCCCCATACGACGCGGCGACCCTGCTCGCTATCCATGACAAACTTGATGTCGTCCTTCTCGCGCTGTTCCAGATCGTGCTTCTTACGCTCGTTCTGAATGCGCAGTTCTTCTTCATCGAAGTCCGTCATTGCTGTGCCGCTCCTGCTGCGTTAGTGAGAGCGGTAAGCGCGCTTGGGTCAGTGGTCTGCGTCTCGCTGAGTGTCTTGGCACCCTGCGCTGCTGCCATGCCCATCTGCATGGCCTGCGCCTGCTGAGCATGTTTGGCTCGCTCTTCGCGAATGCCCTGGACCTGCTCCTGCGGAACGATGACAGTTGGCGACACGCCGGACATTTCCGAGAACGCGTCGATAGCCTGATCCACGTCGAGCTTGTCGAGCGCTTCAGGTTTGAACTGTGCGAGCTGGCCGATGAACCCAACGGTCTGCGACAGGCTGGTAAGCCCGATAGATTTCTGCGCCTGCGCCATTACGGAGATGTACTCGATGCGCAGCGGCATGCCCTGCATAACTTCAGGAGGCGGCGGGAGCATGTTCTTGCGCGCCATGATGGAGAACACGCGATCGATAAGCGGGTTGAGAGCCTCGTCGTTCAGACGCTCCAGCACCGGGCCGAGCATCAGGAGTTTCTCTTCCTTCATCTCGATGACTGCTTCCACCGGCATTGAGCGGGTGTTGATGTTCTGCAGCATCATGAAGAGGTCGACAAAGTAGGCGCTGTTGATGGTCTGCCGGGTGTCCTGAATGTCAGCCAGCAGGTCGGCGGTATTCGGGTTGACCAGGTACGCAGGCTTGAAACCGTCCTGCCCGGTAATCGTGTCCAGATACGTAACATCGCCTGGCAGCAGTGAAACGCGCTGATTCTTCAGCGACGTCGGCGCAACCATCGGCGGGTTAGTGGCTTTGTCGATAAGCTGAGCTTTACGCTTCTGCTCAACCTGCAGGGCTTTAACCTGACCGAGTGCCAGCATGCCTGGGCAGGAAGACGCGTAAACGTCCTCGCCGTTCACTTCCCAGCGCGGCGCCAGGATCGGGAATTCATCGAACCCGGATTCACGCAGCAGCTTGTCGGCGTCGCCGCTGGTCTCGAAATAGACGGAGCGGAACGGCTTGTTCTTGCTGTCCATCTTCCCGCTGTCGCGGTTGATGTTCGGCGTTATGCAGTGGTTTACCTCGATCCAGTTTTCATAGGAGCCATTTTCCCACTGACCCTTAACTGACGAACTGACGTTGTCCAGGCCAAACTCCTGCACCAGCTGGCGCACGGTCATGGAGAACTGACGGAAAGAGGTGTCGACGCTGCCGCGCGGGCTGTTCGCCAGGTAGTAGCTGCCAATAGGGAATGGCATTGTACGGATCACGTCCTGGTCATCTTCGAGCACGGCCATGGCGGCGGTGCCGAAAGTACCCAGGCTGGCGTACATGACAGGCAGTGACTGGTACAAATTCGACTTGTTGAACACTTCGTTCATGCGGCGCTGCACGACTTCCAGCCAGATTTTCACCGGGCCGTAATCCATCATGTCAGGGTCAGGCGTAGCCAGCTTGAACCACGGACGGGCTGGGCTGGTTATGCCTGACATCATGCCACTGGACAGGATGCGCTGAGCCATTGAGCCGGTAGGGTCAACAATTTTGGTGTTGCGGCGATCGTCACGGTTAACGTCTGACGTCAGGAAGCGGGAACCACGCGGATTGATAAAGTCGCTCAGGTCGCGCCAGTGCGGCTCGAACGTTGTGCGCTCACTCTTCAGCTGTGCGAGCTGCTTCAGCAGCCGCTCTTTTTCGGTTTCCGCCATCTCTCAGGTCTCCGTTACTGACCGAGCAGCGTTTTACCGCTGGTGTTGGCTGCGGAAGTGTCGCCCTGGGCGCCGGTGAGCATTGTCGACTTGGTGCCTGCTGCAGCCCGGCGGCGGCGCTCTTCGTCATCGCGGGCACTGACCACAGCGGCATCCTGGGCCTGAGGTGCGGCCTGAACTTCTGGTGCCGCTGGCACTGATGGCTTGCTGCCGATACACATAGAGATAACCTCACACACGATTAAATTATTACCAATTTAACCATATACGGATTATTTTACGTAGTGTATTGACAAAATGACGTGCAATTATTACCCTTCAGGTAACACAACATGAAAGCGCACTTCGATATCGGTTCTGTGAGGTCTTGTCGCTAAATCAAAACTGGTGAGTGCGCTTCCAGGTGTGAGCAGTACGGTATATGGCACATGTGCCGCAGCGGTCCGATGGCTCCCTTGCTGTTTACGGCCAAGCGGGTAACCGGAATGTGCAAGTCAGTGTTTTCGGTATGCACGACATAGCGCTTCACCAGCGTGGCGATACGGTGTGACACCTCGGAAGAGACGAGGCCATAACAGGTAATAGCATCTCCATATGACAGGCTAGTCACCTAAATCTTGTGGGTTAATTGCTCGTAACAATTAACAGGTGCTATTTCCGTTGTGGTGAATAAGGCATTAAACCGGCTACCACCGGCGATTGTCAGAAGCATCTGCGCAGAGTTGCTATGCCGAATAGACTGCGCACCACAACCCAATCACGCCTTAGGACCGTGATACGGCAGTACCAGGTAATGCGTGTAGCTTTGGCGGTGGCAGTTCTCCTTCTTCTGACCACCGCCCTTTTTACAGCAGAACGCCATTCTGATGACGTTGCGCTGTAAACCCGTAACTGCCAAGGAAGGCACTCCGTTGATTATTCGCCCGGTTCGTCCGGGCATTTTTTTAAGGTGAGGTTATGAAAAAATATTGTTGCTACTGGCGGTAATGTTGCTTGCCGCTTGCGATGTGAATGACGCCGATGTTGTCTCTCAGAACCTGAGTAAAGACTCTGATAATTTTCAGGTGAATCGCCGCTTTGTTTTCTACAACGGAATAACAGGTGATTACGTACTGACCATTGAAGGGCTTTGCACCAAAGACAATACCAGCACGGCTACGACCTTGGGCGTGATCTGTCAGGTTGGCCCTAATCAGTACAAGAAACACATGCTCGGCCTGTCTGACAATGTAACCATGGTTCATGGAGCAAACCGAGCCTGCCAAGGTCAGCAAATACTTCTACAAAGTTACATTCAAGCCGTCGGTAATCGTTCCAGATATAGATATTCGATAACACCGTGACATGTCACAATCAGCCCGCCGATGCGCGGGCTTTGTGTATACTGCATGAGTAACAGATGGAGAGGAAATGATGTTGACGTTCAGAGGCAAGAAACCTGAAGAAATTGATTTCGATGATGTCAGAGACATATCCAGAATCGATATTAAAACCCTTCCTTTCGAATCACAGTCTCAAATGCAGTCAGTGGTTCTTACCGCATCAGAGATAATGCGATTGGAAGAAGTTAACCAAGCTGAAGCGGTGGAGCGCGTAAAACAGGTGATGGACAGAATTAACTTTGAAATCACCGAGAAGATACTCGAAACACCATTCTACCAGGCCCGCTAATGCGGGCTTTGTTATTTCCACGGGTCATATTCAGTCACGGCCTTGCCCTGCTGGCTCTCCTGCCCTGGAATACGCAGGCGCTTCGTAACCGGGAAAGCAAACGTCAGCAGTAGCGCGTCACCTTTGCCAGGCGAGCGACCTAAGCGCTCTTTGATGTCTTCCTTCGGCTCAATGACTATCTTGCCGTCCACCCTGACTTTGTACTCTGCCGCCGACAGGTCGTCAGCAGTCTCCTGGTCATCCAGCACTCCGCCCAACTTCAGCCACGTTTTGCAGCTGTTGAACATCTCGCCGCGCTTGTTGAGCATCTGGGGATCGGTCGAGCCGCCGCCGAACGGGATTAGCTGCCATGTCCGGCCCCATCCGTCGCCGATGGACTTAAGCCCGGTACCGTAGCCAAAGTCGATAAACACCGCGTCAGCCTGGTACTGGTCTTCAAAGTCGGCGATGCGCTTCGCCATAATCAGATCGTCGGTGGTCTTGTTGCCGGTCCATAGCACTTTGCTGTGCAGACCCTGGCGCAGGTATATCACCGCGTCATCCACGCCGGAGTAAGCCGGGTCGACGCCGATAATCACCGGAGCATGCGCTACCTGACCTGCGGTCACGACGCGCTTCATTGCCTCATCGGTCAGGCCAGTGGGGATAAACTGGAGCTCTGACGCATCAGGGAAGATCCCCCGCACACGGACCTTAACGAAGTCGCTGTCTTCGCCGTGGTCTTCAATCCATTTTTGGATCTGCTCTTTGTTCGTTCCTTCGACGGTACGGCTGTCGATCTGTTTCGTAACCCAGCGGTGTTTATATTTTCGGAAGCATTCACGGAACCGACCAGAGTTACGTGTCGGGTTACCGAACGCTACCCAGATGATTTCCGTGTCTTCATCCGTCAGCGCCCCCTCTGCCACCTCCCAAACCTTATCTGCAATGTTGGAAGCTTCGTCGAATACCACGATGATGCGCTTACGCTCGTTGTGCAGCCCGGCGAACGCCTCTGTGTTGTGTTCAGACCATGGGATTGCGTCAGCACGCCAGCGCTTGTCATGTCCAGAGTCATTGCTGTACATGGCTGTTGCGGGTGTAGAGAACCAGTCTTTCGTGATGGACAGGTTTGCCCACTTAATCACTTCAGGCCAGGTCTTCGTGCGCAGTTGGTTTTCGGTGTTGGCAGTGACTACTGCTTTGCAGTCTTCGCAGGTGGACATGCCCCAATTCAGAAGCATGGAAATACCTGCGCTTTTCCCAATGCCGTGCCCTGATGAAACCGCAATCATTAGCGGTTGATGCCGTGTAACTGGGTTTCTAAGGTGATCACCAACAGTATCGAGCATCCAGCGCTGCCAGTTTCTTGGCCCTGCTGCGTGCGCCAACTCTGTGCCTTCCTCTCCCCACGGGAACGCATACAGAGCATAGCCTAACGGGTCATACGTGAACGAGGCGATATCCTCGACGAGCTGCTCTTCTGGCGACATGGCTGTTGCTGTCATTCTTCACCACCAGCCTGCTCTTTGACGCGGCGGCGCGCGGCGGCCATGCGGTCGGCGATGGTGACGGTACCGGAAACCTCCAGGCGCTCTTTGAACGCGTTGACGTCGACGTGCTTACCAATCAACTCGAGGTTCTTCACCTTGTCCGGCCATTTGATTTTTTTGAGGATGGTCTCTATCGAATCCTCGTTCATGCTCATGATGGTTGAGGACAGGTCAAACCCGCTGAGCGTGGTGCGCCATATTTTCGGCCACTCGCGGATCGGTTTCAGGCTGCCGTCGTCGTTAAGGATATCCAGCACATCCATCTGGTCGATTTCCACCAGGCGCATGAGGACGTAATCAGCGCTTACGCGCATGCGCTTATTGCGCTCTTCCATCAGTTCGGCGATTCGTTTCTGGACGCGCTCATCGCGCATATTCTGGCTGGCAAACTTAGCCGCTGTATTGGTGGAATACCCGGCGTTAATCGCCGCCTGAGTCTGATTCTCTGGGCATTTGATGTATTCCAGGCAATAGGATTCCTTCAGAACGCTGAGAGGCTCAAATTGCGTCGATTTGCGCTTATGCGGTTTTGGTGTCGCGGGCATCATTACCACCTGAGTAATTTTATTACCATGCAGGTAATACTATCACGCCCGCGCAGATGTTACATGACTGGTATCGGGTCGGGCCGCTGATTGTCTACGCGGTTCAGGAAGTGGGTCACCACGCCGTGCACCGTCGTATCGTCCAGCGCCTCGCCTTCCAGCGCTTCACCGTCAGGAGTGATCAGCGCCTTGCCCTGCACAACGGCGAATTCAGTGCGGCCGCAATACGAAATCAGCACGGTGTCACCCGGATGTGGTTTGTGCGAAACATTGATGATTGCGTAGCCCGCCGATGTCTCAATGGTGCGGCAGTTGCCGTCGTATCCGCACAGGCTGGTAATGGTGAGAGCTGCTTCTGCGTAGTCTTTTGCCGGAGATGGAAAGCCCATGATGGAACCCCACATAAAAATACTGTACATTTAAACAGTATAATCATGTGAGGATTTAGTCAATACGCCGTGACCTGTCACACTGCAAGTTTCGTTTCGTGCCAGCCCTGCGTTACCCAACAAGCCGAATCACCGGCGCATGGGCAGGACTTCACCGGCAGGCTGTCGCCACACTTGCCGCACCGGTTAGCACTGATGGCTTTGATACGTCCACGCACCCGCGCATCATCCTGGCGGATCAGCAGTGCAATGTACTCGCTCAGTTCGTATGGGTCGCGGCCCGGGCGACGCCCGGCGCAATTCCGCGCCAGCATATCCATTTCCTGCTCGTCGAGCACCAGCTCCAGCTTGCGTTCACCGGCTTCAGCCTGGCGGGCGCGCTGCGCTGCTTTGCGTTCTGCTGCAGTCTTAGCCATGGAATTTTCTCTCCCCACACTTCAGGCATATTGTTGATCGACCTTCTCCGCCTGGCTCAATCCACCAGTCATGGATGCATGCTGACTTTTTCTCCCGCTCTGCCACATACGGCAACAGCATCCGGTACGCCTGCAGCGCAAAATCTTCCTTCAGCGAGCGCGGGCCGGATTCCAGTTCCGCGATACGGGCGGCCAGCGATTCCTGGGTTACGTTAACCATCACGACCTCCTGACCTTTTCTCGATTCTCCGCCCAGGTACGCTCACGTTCCAGGCGCATAGTTTCACCATGCTTCAGCGCGTAAAGTTGATTCTCCATATCAGAGTCTGCCGCCATGCAGATCACAGCCCACTGCTCTGGCGTGAACGTGAAAATCTTCTCACCATCCTTCAGCACAATGCAGTTCTTTGCATCGTCGCGGAATACGCAAATATCAGCCATCACCCCACCTCTCTAAGTTTCAGCTCATCGGCCACGGACTCTGGCACCACCACCGGCATCGGCACGCGGATAACCTGATTCTTGAGCCTGTCGATTTCCCCGGCCAGCTCCAGCAGGCGGGAGCGGCAATCCTCTGCCTCTTCTCGCCACCAGGCCACGTCCGCCTTAAGGCGGCGCACGCGCCGCTGTTTGAGTTTGCTCACCATGGCAGCCATCCCATTTCCTGAGCCGCTGCGGATACCAGCAGCACGAACATTACTGCGTCAAATGGGTTAGGCATGGCGTTTTCTCTCTGCCGGTAATGGAGGGATATCCATCCACATGCCCGCCCTTACTATCTCCCCGGCACTACCGCGCCACTCGTCAGATTCACAATCGTAGCAAGCTGTAATCGCCACGCCGTAGTCAGTTTGAATCAGATACAGCCCGTTGCTTTCAGGTTTAATTTCGGAGGCATCATTCCAGACTGGAATCGGGCTATTGCGATATATCTCCTGAAGTTCCCGCGCCATGTGGTAGGCGATGTGCCTGCGCCCAAAATCACGAACAACCTCTTTTAGCCTTTCATGAGAAACAGTCACGGCTTCACCTCCTGCTGTGGTGCTGCTGGTAGTGGCATCCAGTGGGTTACATCCTGGCGAATCGGCACGATTCCGTAGGCGTCATCCCATCGACCCTCGAAATAATACAGAGTCGATATGTCACCACCCTTAAAGCATGCGAGAACCTCTTGTTCTGAATTTTCCTCAGGCATCCGCTCACTGCAATCCACCCAACCATCCGGAATCACCGGAGAGTTGCCAGCCCCATAAGCCATGCGCAACCAATGCATAAACACTTCAACGCTTACGCATCCACAATCTATTTCTATCCTTTCGCCTTGCTGTGAAAGCCACTGCTCGAATGGCAACTTGTAAGCCGTCATTACAGGTTCGGCACCCTGAAGCATGGCGGCTAGGCAGGCTTCCATTTCATCAATCGCAAACTCTGCAGCGTTATAAAAAGTTGCGCCAGGTATGCGGCTGCACTTTCCATGTACTTTGTCGCAGATTGCCTGACGGTCAAATACCGGCGCTGGCGGGGCGGTGTAGGAGCTCAAGACTTCATATTCATCATTCTTGAACCAATCCGCCTTTGGATGCAGATAGCTACCAAATTTTCCAGTCTCTTTATGCCTTGCGATGAACCCCACAGGCTCCGCTTCGAGCGATGCCAGCGCGATTTCGAATGCCTTCAGCGTATTACTATCAGTGATGCCAACCGTCTTGATTGCAGAAATCTGACTCCGCAGCCATTCTTTGGTAATAGTGCTCATGGGTTAGTCCAGCCATTTGATTTGTTGGGAGCGACTCAGGGCGCCATAGTGAAATTTTGGGGTGCCAACGTAGGTTCGGGTGTGGCGCTTGCCAACCACTCGGCACATACACCCCCACTCTTTCCAAAACTGCTTCATGTTAGCCATTTCACTCTCCTTTACCGGCTGCGGCGATGTTGATTCCAGCGTCGGCAAGCATCTCCAAAATTGCCGTCTTGTTAAACCAGTGCCCTGCTGCATATGGCACCATTACCGCATTTCCACCTTGAACAACCCCCACGCATAGCTCTGGCAGTTTCACCTCCCGCGCCTCAAGCTCAGCAATCCGCTTCTCTGCGGCTTCCAGCTTGGCTTCTGACTCCCTGAATTTGTCATGCCAGCGATTACATGCGATAAACGCACCTTCGCGATATGATGTCTCTGCTTCCAGCGCCTTTACCAGCTCATCAACGGTTCCTGCTGCTTGGCGTGCGTAATCGGTAATTGCCAGCTCGCATTCAATTTCAGTGCCGTTTTCGTTGGTGTGGCAAACAGCAAAGTAGTCGGAGTCGATTTCGTTATCAGCCAAATGCCTCAGCGTGTCGGCAACCAGAACGCCGTTTTCAATCAGCAGCTCTGTCGCGCGTTTGTCGATGTTGCTCATTGGGCGGCTCCTTCGATAACGTCTTCACCACAGTGCATCTTCCCATTTCGGTAGCTTGGATGCTGAACGGTGTAGATAAGGTAAGCACTGCCAAATGCGGTCCATTTTCCTTCAATATGCCGCACTTTCCCGATTTGCTTTCTGCCCTGACGGTCAGTGTAATTAACAGTCTCACCGACGTTGAATTTTGGCTGTAATGCTGTTGCTTTGCTCATGACTGCACCCCTTTGCGAAGCTGGGCGGCGTAGTGATCCCTCAGCGCTCCGGCAGCAACAGAGATGAGAGTGTCAAAATCACACACCACTGTTTCACCATCATGCTGTTCGGAGTTAGCGATAACCGTTAATGCTCGGACTAATGGTGATGATTCCTGCGCCCGCACTTCAGCCAGGAAAGCGTCCGTGGCCGGGGTTTCCATTGCAGACTTCAACCTGTCCGCGTACCACTCCTGATACTGGTAGCGCATCACATTGACGCCTAGCTCTTCCCACATATCTGAAGCTGTAGCGAACTCAGCCGCATCCTTCAGACCCGCATTCTCCGCAGCCAGCGCCGCGCACTTGGCTTCAAGTTCTTCATAACTCGGTTTCATCTTTACCCCCGCTTACCCGTATAAGTTATTGATTACGTTGATATCAAAAAGGATCATCGATTCAGAACACTTCGACATTCCATCCGCCACCGGCTTTCTTCGGCTTCACAGTCACGCCGATGATGCGGAACGGATACTGATCTGCTGCCACTTTGGTTTTCACCCTGGCGTCGTCGGTCCAGAACCCTTTCACCTCGTGCAGTTCAATCTCACCGGTGGTGAGCATCACCGCGAAGTCCGGCGTGTAGAACGTGTTGTCAGCCAGCCTCAGCTTGATTCCTTCGAACCGGTACCAGACCACTTCCCCTGCATGCTTACGCAGCTCCAGGTGCTGGCAGTACGCAGATTCGGTCTTGTTCATCTGGCCTGTCTTGAGTCGACCAAGAGCCTGTAACTGCTTTCTCATGATTTACCCCTTAGGTAATTTAAATCCACATTAGAGTTAAAATCAATAGCTATGCGCATATTTTGTTACCTTCAAGGTAATTATGCAGGCGTAAAAAAATGCGCTGCCGCGCCGGTGCTACCTGATGAGTCCTGCGGCTTTCCCTCGCCGGTATTCCTCCATCAGCCACTGGGCCGGTGTCAGTCCCCCCAGGGTTGCGGCGTTCGGCATACATCCGAAGCTTTTGCCGGGAGGGTGGTAAGCACTCCCACCTGTGTCTGCAGGCGTTTGTATCGGCTCTGGCTTCGCCTGGATGCTCAGAACCGGATCCGGAATCTGGTGACCGGCCGCCACTTTTGCAGCCCATTCCTCCAGCAGTTTGCGCGCATGCTTCTCGACTTCAATCTCGCTCAGCTGGCGCTGATACATCGCCCGGCGGGTATCGCACACAATCCAGTACATGACCGGGTGGCGCCACGGGAAGCGCTCCGGGCCGCCAGGCTGGAGGCTTTTCTCTTTGGCGTAACGGTGGAACTCTCCCATAACGTCCTCGATGCTCACGCCCAGCACCATCTTGCTGTCCTTGCACCACTTGATGAACTGCCCGGGCGACGGCCAGAACGGTGATTCACTGGCTCGGGCATGGCGCATTCCTGCCGATACCTGCTCGCGGGTACGGATCCCACCTTCAGCGAATGCGGCAATCCACTGGCGCTTCGCGTCGGTTTCCTGCTGTACGGTCTTCAGGTTGGTCTGCTCAGCCGCCGGGAAGAGTTGCTTAAGCTGTTTGAACAGAGCATCGACTAGACGCTCTGCGCTCATGTTTACAACGTTGTCCTGCTGATCGTGGTGATTATCCGGGCCCATCATGCGAGCCAGAGCGCCAGCATCACGATTCTGAATTGCTGCGAATACGTTACTCATAAGAAATCCTTCCAGCCCTCAGGGCTGTTCCAGTGTGGTACGTCATCTTCAGAGCTGTCACCGCGCTTACCTGCCGCTCTTTTTCTCCTGTTCATCAGCAGTCGGGCAAACTTCTGCTCCCACTGCACGTGTTGCATCACATTGCCTTCCGCCATCCAGTAGGTGATGAATTCAATCAGGTCTGATTTCTTGTACCCGTCAGCTGGTAGTGCATGGCCCCACATTCTGGCGCGCATGACAAAATCATCTGACGGTTGCCAGTTTTCATGCATGGTGAATTTGCCGATCGGTTCCCCGATACCTGGAATGACAACGGGAGGGATTTGAATTCCTTCGCGCGGAGAGAGAGGGGTTTTATTTATATCTTCCTCTTCCTCTTCCTCTGGTAACTCTTTTTGTAACGCTGTGCGCGTTACATTTTGCGTTTCACGTTTCCGGTGTTCTGCGACTCTTCTGTTTGTAAGTGCCCGTTTTTTCGATGATTCACCGTTGTGACGCTCAAAGTTAGGCAACACCAGCTTTTCGTCGACATATGCGAGCCAGCCAACAGTGATCAGTGCATCAGCGAATCCGGTAATAAAAGCGAGTCTGTCCAGTACTCCCTTTGTAACGCTGCCAGCGTTACCGTCTATTGTCTGCTGATCGGCCCATGCCCAGATGCGAACCAGCTTCCCGAGAACGGCATCCGGGTCGATGTTCAGTAGCTCGGCTATCTGAAATATTTCAGGCTTATCAGGGGTGATCACCTCGACCTTAATCCAGCTGCTGGCCATCAGATCACCTCCGGCACATTGCCTTTCGCAGCTTCATCCATAATCCGTTTAATCTCCGCCTGGCGGCGCAGGCTGGAGTTAATGGCGCACTCAACGCAATGACCGTTGTAGACGTAGCGCTCACTGTCATGACCGTGCTTGCACTTTTTACCGGTGTAATAACGCTTAAAACCTGACTTTGCAGCGTCCAGACGAGTGATAATCTCCATTGCGCGACCTCATTGACGTTTACTATTACGGTAATTTTGTGCGATGGCCGAAAAAAGATCAACCATATTCGGATCATTATTACCTGAGAGAACTGAATAGATATGAAAAGACCGCCAGAAGGCGGCCTGATGGGGGTTTGAAAGAGGTTTTATTCGTAGAAGAAGATAGCCAGTTCCGGCTTTGTCCTGACCCAGCCACGTTGTTTGCATGCCTTAAACAGCCCATTCATCAATGTCTTACCGGGCATTTTCCGACGTCCTGTCAGATGCGTCTGGATGTAGTGGCTGGTCGTTCCGGCCTCGGAAGCAAAGGCATTTCGCTCATCAGGAGTGAGTTGCAACCAGTGTTTTTTGAAGTCGAATTTTTCGTTCTCGCTCATAGCTATTGCCTGATATTAATTTCAGATAATAAATATTCACCCAGAAGGTAATAAAAATCAAGGTTTGTTACCTGTGAGGTGCATTTACCTGTGGGGTAAATTCGCTTTTAATTGAACCACTAACTAATTCATATATGAGGCGATTCACCAGAGCATGAAAAGTATTCAGGATATCCGCAGGCAGAATATTAACGATATCATCGACCGTGACTTTAACGGGGTGCAGACTCGTCTGGCGGAAAAACTGGGAACTCAGGCAAACCTGGTGAACCGCTGGGCCCGCGGGCAGAAGGTTGTCGGCGACACGGTGGCGCGCAAGATTGAGAAGGCAGCAAACAAGCCGTCGAACTGGCTGGACGTCGACCACTCTTTATCTGCTGTTGCCATCACCCAGGCGGAGATCACCCCTTCCGATATCGGCCAGCTGGCGGCGCATAACCTCGAAGCGTGGATGCAGAACAACCGCGACCTGTCGTCGCAGGGAAAGGTGTCGAAAGCGTCCGGCGTTGCCCAGGCTACAATCCAGCGCATGCTGAACAATGAGGTTAGTGTTTCCATCTCCACCCTTGAGTCGATCGCCAGCGCGTTCGGGCGCCGAGGCTATGAGCTGCTTATTCATCCCCGCGACCCGGCCACTATCCATTACGACCGGGCCCGCTACGCATTGTTACCTGAGAGCGAGAAAAGCAAGATCGAGAGCTACGTCGATTTCGTGATTGTTCAGAACGGTAAAACGCAAGGGTAAAACCATACATTTCAGATAATAAGCCGCCATTGAGCGGCTTTTTTATTGCCATAATCATTACCTTACGGGTAATTTTTTATAATCATATCTATTGACACCAAACCAAATAAGGATAATTATTACCTCAACGGTAACACTGAGGTAACGAATTATGCAGTGGAAAATCATCAACGGTTGGTACTGCGTTACGGCGTGCGGGGTTATGAGCACCAAGTGCCGCACTCTGCATGAGGCCATCAACTGGGCGTTTGTCACCAAGATGGCAGTCAAAACTGAAATGGATATGGGGGTGAGAAAGTGAACATCCAGCAGATCGATAACCTGAAAAAAATCATGACCAGCATCGACAGCGACGACCAGCTGAGCCAGTTGTACTACGAGCGCCAGGTAGAGCTGATCGACGCCATCAAGTTCCACCAACTGCAGGAACCGTTTTACGAACTTGGTCGCAAAGGTGTGCGTCGTGAAATTCTGGAAGAGCTGATGATGAGCCCGGAGTTTGAAGAAGCTCTCGCAGCGTACCAGGCCGCGCTGACCAGCATCATCGCGAAGTGGGACCTGGCTGACCAGCTGGACACGGCGAGGAACGCGGCATGAAACCAGGCATTTACTTCGACATCAGCAACGAGGATTACCACGCCGGCGACGGCGTGAGTAAGTCTCAGCTTGATATGGTTGCGCTGAGCCCGGCCCTGCTGCAGTGGCAGAAATCAGCACCGGTCGATACCGAAAAGCTGAAAGCGCTGGATATGGGAACTGCCCTTCACTGCCTGCTGCTGGAGCCGGATGAGTTCGACAAACGCTTCATCGTGGCGCCGCAGTTCAACCGCAGGACGAATAAGGGAAAAGCAGACGAAGCTACCTTCCTAAAAGACTGCGAAGGAAGCGGAAAAATAGTTATGGAAGCTGAGCAAGATCGCCAGCTGAAACTGATGCGCGACAGCGCGATGGCGCACCCGGCGGCGAAGTGGCTTCTGGAAGCGGAAGGATTCTGCGAAGCATCGCATTACTGGACGGATCCTGAGACTGGCGAACTATGCCGCATCCGTCCGGACAAACGCCTGAAGTATCACCCGGTTCTGCTGGACGTGAAGAAGGTTGCGGACATGGAGCGGTTCTCCCGCCACATCGAGGAATTCCGGTACCACGTTCAGGACGCCATGTACCGAGAAGGCGCGCAGCAGACCACCGGTGAGCCACACGGATTCTTCTTCCTGGCGGTGAGCGAAACCATCGACTGCGGACGCTACCCGGTGCGCGTGTTCGAGCTGGATGCGCCGGACGTAGATGCCGGGCATGCACTGTTCCGCCGGGATCTGAATACCTACCACCAATGCCGCGAGTCAGGCGAATGGGGTGGATTTGAAATTATTAAACGCCCTGAGTGGGCACGCAAACAGGATATGTACGTATGAGCAACGACATCGCAAACATCAATGCACCAGTAGACACGGCAATCGCTGGAACTGCTGCAACAATTTTCAGCCCTGAAGGTTTGAACCAACTGATGAAGTTCGCCGAAGTTATGGCACAAAGCCGTGTGACGGTACCGGCTCACCTCGCCGGGAAGCCAGCTGATTGCATGGCTGTAGCAATGCAGGCTGCGCAGTGGGGAATGAACCCGTTCGCCGTGGCACAGAAAACTCATGTTGTGAGCGGAACGCTCGGCTATGAAGCCCAATTAGTAAACGCAGTTATCTCCACCATGTCGCCAACAAAAGATCGCATCAACTACGAGTGGTTCGGGCCTTGGGAACGCGTGATCGGAAAGTTTGTTGAGAAAACATCCAAAAACGGCAATGCGTATATCGCACCAGGCTGGACCCTCAAAGACGAAGAAGGATGCGGTGTTCGCGTATGGGCAACCATGAAGGGAGAGGATCAGCCTCGAGTGCTCGAGTTAATGCTGTCTCAGGCTCAGGTAAGAAACTCAACGCTTTGGGCAAGCGACCCGAAACAACAACTCGCATACCTGGCGACAAAGCGCTGGTCACGCCTGCATTGCCCGGACGTAATCATGGGCGTGTACACCCCTGACGAACTGCAGGAGACGGCACCGCGCGTTGAACGCGATATCACGCCGACACCCGCCACCGCATCAGGCATGAACAAGCTGATCAACTCCAAGCCTGAGCCGCACCAGGAAGAGAAGCCGAAGAGCAGTGATGACCGCGATCCGGAAGAAATACTGTGCGCATTCACTGACGCAGCAATGAACTACAACACGCTGAAGGATCTGGACAACGCATACAAATACGTTGCCAAAAAGCTCGCTAACGATGATAACCGCCTGGCTAAAGCCACTGACGTGTACACCATCCGCCGCGATGAGCTGAACGAAGTCACTATGTAATCACCACCGTGGCGCCACGGCGCCACACCTGCAACCAAGAGAGGTATTTATGAAAGGTGCATTTGGTAAGAAGGAACTCCTGGCGGTGGTGCCACTGTCATGGAGCACGATTGACCGACTGGAACAGGCTGGCGAATTCCCGTCACGTTTCTGGATCACAGATCGCCGCTGCGCGTGGGACCAGAGCGAAGTTGAAGCCTGGCTGGATAAACGTAAGGCGGCAAGCCCGGCGACGTTCACCGGAAAAAAGCCGCCAGTTGACCGCCGCGTGTATCGCCCGATGAGTGCAGCAGCATGACGGCGCTGAAAAAGCATATCGGCAGATGGTCAGATGTGTACCTGTATCTGGCCGTGGTCGCCTACCTGATGTGGCTGGCGGCGGTAATCAGTTGAGAGGTCTGGATCAAATGAAAAAGACAAAGCTTGAGCGCTATCACGAAGACTATGTCTCGCAGCGCCGTGTTGAAAGAGTGGTGGCAGTAACGCCGGAAGCGATGGAGATCGAAAGCCGGGCCATCGAGCGCGAGCGACGCGGTCATTACCGAATCGCAGCCCGTCTGTGGCTCCAGTGCCTAGATGCGGCCGTCGGCGAAGTAGAGCGCGCCCGCATCGCGGTGCGCCGCCAGCAGTGCATAACCAAAGGTAACCGCACCCCTCACCTGGACTACAGCGGGATCGGATGTCGCGGGGTTGTGTATGACTAATCCGCACGACGGAATCACCGTGGGCAGCGTGACACTGCCCTATTCCATTAATCGCCGTGGATGGGTAGCACCAAGCGGCGACATTATCAAAAATCCATTTAAAGCTCAGCGCCTGGCTGAGCTGATGAACAATAAGAAGGTGGCGGCATGAACAAGGCAGCACCAGCAGATTTAAGAAAGTGCCTCGAGGCTGCAAATATGCTCGCCTCGTTCGGCATCCGATTTGTTCCAATGCCAGCAGCCACAGACGCGGAGTACGCAATGCTGTCTGCGATGTTTATGGAAAAGCTGGAGTCTCTTGCAGTTGAAGCCGAGAAATTGGAAGGCGGTGAAGCATGACCGGAAAATACACTCTTATCTACGCTGACCCTCCTTGGGTATACCGTGACAAAGCAGCAGACGGCAACCGCGGCGCCGGGTTCAAATACCCTGTCATGAACGTGCTTGATATCTGCCGCCTGCCAGTGTGGGATCTGGCTGCAGAAGATTGCCTGCTGGCTATGTGGTGGGTTCCGACTCAGCCGGTTGAAGCTCTGAAGGTTGTCGAAGCGTGGGGATTCAAACTGATGACAATGAAGGGATTCACCTGGCACAAAACGAATAAGCACAAAGGCAACAGCGCGATCGGCATGGGCCACATGACCAGGGCGAACAGCGAAGACTGCCTTTTCGCGGTGCGCGGGAAACTGCCGGCGCGCATGGATGCCTCTATCTGCCAGCACGTCACGGCGCCGCGTCTGGAGAACTCGCGCAAGCCTGACGCAATCCGGGAAAAACTGGTTCAGTTGCTTGGCGATGTGCCGCGCATCGAGCTATTCGCCCGCCAGTCGTCGCATGGCTTCGACGTTTGGGGTAACCAGTGCGAAGGCCCGGCGGTGCAGTTGCACCCTGGATACGCGCTGGATATCGCCGGGATGACGCGGGCATTCGCAAATGCTCCGCTGTCACCAACAGACAATCAGGGTCGGGAGCGTGCAGCGTGAAAAATATTACAGAATGGAATGGCGAGGGATTGCCTCCAGTTGGTTGTGAGTGTGAGTATGAAACTAAATTTCACGGATGGCAGCCAGTGCGCATTGAGTTAATCAAGTCTGAAGGAATTGCTTTCACTTGGCTGGCTAACAGTGAAGCTTACAATGGACTTGATTGCGTTGGGATTAAAAAAGCAGGTTCTTTCCGCCCTATCCGCTCGGAAGCAGATAAGAAGCGTGGTGCAGCGATAAGCGCCATCGATGCAACTTGCTTATTGGTAAGTGATGCCAGCAAGACAGCGGAGGCAATTTACGACGCTATAGCTGCAGGTGACATCCCGGGCGTTAATATTGAATAGCCGCTTAATCCTTTCCTTCCATCCACCTCTCAAACCTCGACGGGGAGAACGGCACCAGATCGGTGTGCTCCCCGTTAATCCAGGCATCAACCATATCCGCCCACTGCTGCAACATATAGGCGCGCTGCCGGGCATACTCCGCTTTGTTGTAAACCGCGCGCACCCCCTTCTGCTCATGCGCTTGCGCCTTCTCGATCCAGTCTGACGGATAATCCGCTTCGTGCAGCAACGTGCTGGCCGTCCGGCGAAGATCATGCACCGTGAAGTCCTGTATTTTCTCACCGTCTTTGTTTATGGTCTCCACGGTCCGGTCGATAAGGGAGTTCAGAGCGGCATTAGATAATGGCTTGCGGAAGTTGTAGCGCCCGGGAACCAGATATTCGCTGCCACCAGCGCACATCTGCAGGCCGACCAACAGATCATGGGCTTGTCTGGAAAGGTATATTACGTGCTCACGCCCGGCCTTCATCCTTTCACCCGGTATCGTCCATGTGGCTTTTTTAAAATCCACTTCTTTCCATTTTGAATGGGTAAATTCAGTTTTTCTTACCAGGGTTAGCAGCACCAGCTTTATCGCCATCTTCATGGTTCCCATGGCCCCGACACTATCCAGCGCGCGGAAAAATATGCCGATCTCATCAGGCGATAGTTTCCTTTCTCGTGGCTTAAACACTGCGATCGACGATGGCTTAATGTCAGCCGCAGGATTGAACAGGCCGTGCCCGCGGTCATTTGCGTACCGGTAGACGCTGCTGATTATCTCCCTTACCTGAATCGCCGTCGCCCGGCCGCCACGCTCGACGATGCGATCGCACAGGTCGCGCACCACTCTGGTGGTTATCTCAGTCATCATCTTGTTGCCGAGCGCAGGGAGTATGTCACGGTCAATCACCGCCTGCTTCATGGCGCGGGTGCTGTCTGCCAGGGTGACATATTTCATGTAGGCGTCGGTATATACCGCGAATGTTTCGGCCCCGGCGATCTGCCTGATACCGTCACGTTTCGCCGCAGCTGGCGACTGGCCTGCCTTCAGCAACTTTTTGGCGGCAATGAGTTCCTCGCGCGCTTCCGCCAGGCTGATACCGTCACGACCGTACTGGCCGATCACCAGCGTTTCCCGCCGGCCGTTGATGCGGTAGTCGTAGCGGAACGAGACAGAGCCTGACGTGAGCACGGCGACATACAGCCCGTCACGGTCGGAAACCTTATACAGTTTCTCCTGCGGCTTGAGGTTTTTCAGTTTGGTATCGGTAAGCACAATTCACCCGTAATGCATCCATGTTTTTGTCGGTATGAGAGTATACCTTTCGGGTAATACCGTCACCTGTACCGTCGAAAAATGTGGTGTAGAGTGAATAGATATGAGTAGATATAAACAAAAACCCTCTGCAATTACAGAGGGTTAGGGATGGCATTGAATAGATATGATGTGCTATGAACTAGCTATACATCATTCCCACTCAATCGTAGCCGGTGGCTTACCGCTGATGTCATACACCACGCGGGAAATACCGTTAACTTCGTTGATGATGCGGTTAGACACGCGGCCTAAGAAGTCATACGGCAGATGCGCCCAGTGCGCGGTCATGAAATCGATGGTTTCAACCGCACGCAGGGAAACAACCCAGTCGTACTTGCGGCCATCGCCCATTACGCCAACGGAGCGAACCGGCAGGAACACGGTGAACGCCTGGCTTACCTTGTTGTACAGGTCAGCTTTGTGCAGCTCTTCGATGAAGATCGCGTCCGCGCGACGCAGCAGGTCGCAGTACTCTTTCTTCACTTCGCCCAGCACGCGCACGCCCAGACCCGGACCCGGGAACGGGTGACGGTAGAGCATGTCGTACGGCAGACCCAGTTCCAGACCGATCTTACGTACTTCGTCTTTGAACAGCTCGCGCAGCGGTTCAACCAGGCCCATCTTCATCTCTTTCGGCAGGCCGCCCACGTTGTGGTGAGATTTGATGACGTGTGCTTTACCGGTTGCGGAGGCCGCGGATTCGATCACGTCAGGGTAGATGGTGCCCTGCGCCAGCCACTTCACGTCTTCCAGCTTCAGCGCTTCTTCGTCGAACACTTCCACGAACACGCGGCCGATGATTTTACGTTTGGCTTCCGGATCGTTCTCGCCTTTCAGCGCGTCCAGGAAGCGCTGCTCGCCTTCCACGTGAACGATGTTCAGACCGAAGTGGTCGCCGAACATGTCCATGACCTGCTGGGCTTCGTTCAGACGCAGCAGACCGTTGTCCACGAATACGCAGGTCAGGTTTTTGCCGATTGCGCGGTGCAGCAGCATCGCGGTCACGGAGGAGTCCACGCCGCCTGAGAGGCCGAGAATTACCTTGTCATCGCCAACCTGCTGGCGGATACGCTCAACGGCGTCGTCGATGATTTTTGCCGGGGTCCACAGGGCTTCACACTGGCAGATGTCACGCACGAAGCGCTCCAGCATGCGCATACCCTGACGGGTGTGGGTCACTTCCGGGTGGAACTGCACGCCGTAGAAGCGTTTTTCTTCGTTCGCCATGATGGCGAACGGACAGCTTTCGGTGCTGGCAACGGTCACGAAGTCAGACGGGATGGCGGTCACTTTGTCGCCGTGGCTCATCCACACGTCCAGCAGCGGTTTGCCGTCTGCGGTCAGGGAGTCTTCGATACCGCGCACCAGCGCGCTGTCGGTGACGACTTCTACCTGTGCGTAGCCAAACTCGCGCTCGTTAGAGCCTTCTACGTGGCCGCCCAGCTGCATTGCCATGGTCTGCATACCGTAGCAAACGCCGAATACCGGCACGCCAGCTTCGAACACGTACTGCGGCGCGCGCGGGCTGTTCTCTTCGGTGGTGCTTTCCGGGCCGCCGGACAGGATGATGCCGCTTGGATTGAATTCGCGAATCTGTGCTTCCGTGACATCCCACGCCCACAGCTCACAGTAAACGCCCAGTTCACGTACGCGACGCGCCACCAGCTGAGTGTACTGAGAACCGAAGTCCAGGATGAGAATGCGATGTTTATGAATGTTTTCCGTCATTGACGCTAATTCCGAGGCAAGAGAAACAAAAAACAGAGCGCCCGATTTACTCGTCGTCTTTCAGGCTGCAGGTGCGTTGGCTGCGTCCATTCGCCCCGGTCACATAGTTAACTATGCTCCCGGGGTCTCATGGACTTGCCGCCTTCCTGCAACCCGAAATCCATAGAGTAACTGGATCGGGCGCGGAAACTTATCAGGAGCCCAGACGGTAGTTCGGGGACTCTTTGGTGATCGTCACGTCGTGAACGTGGCTCTCCTGGATACCCGCACCGCTGATGCGTACGAATTCCGCTTTAGTACGCAGCAGGTCAATGGTACCACAGCCGGTCAGACCCATACAGGAGCGCAGGCCGCCCATCTGCTGATGAATGATCTCTTTCAGACGGCCTTTATAGGCAACGCGACCTTCGATACCTTCCGGCACCAGTTTGTCTGCGGCGTTATCGGTCTGGAAGTAACGGTCAGAGGAGCCTTTTGACATCGCGCCCAGGGAGCCCATGCCGCGGTAAGATTTGTAAGAACGGCCCTGGTAGAGTTCGAT
This sequence comes from Enterobacter sp. CGMCC 5087, assembly GCF_003144775.1. Taxonomy (NCBI): domain Bacteria; kingdom Pseudomonadati; phylum Pseudomonadota; class Gammaproteobacteria; order Enterobacterales; family Enterobacteriaceae; genus Enterobacter; species Enterobacter sp. CGMCC 5087. The sequence continues at coordinate 22,681 of NZ_QFXN01000149.1, forward strand.
TTCACCCGGGGATTCTTCGGTACCGGCAAGCATGGAGCCTACCATCACGGCAGCGGCGCCCGCGGCGATCGCTTTGGCGATGTCGCCAGAGAAGCGGATACCGCCGTCAGCGATAACCGGAATACCGGTACCTTCCAGCGCTTCAACCGCGTCAGACACCGCAGTGATCTGCGGAACGCCCACGCCGGTGACGATACGCGTGGTACAGATAGAGCCAGGACCGATACCCACTTTTACCGCGCTGCAGCCAGCGTCAGCCAGCGCGCGAGCGCCTGCGCCGGTGGCCACGTTACCGCCGATGATCTGCAGATCAGGGTATTTGGCGCGGGTGTCGCGAATACGTTGCAGAACGCCTTCGGAGTGGCCGTGAGAGGAGTCGATCAGCAGGACGTCAACGCCCGCAGCAACCAGCGCGTCAACGCGCTCTTCGTTACCGGCACCTGCGCCAACCGCAGCACCGACGCGCAGACGTCCATGCTCGTCTTTACAGGCGTTAGGTTTACGTTCTGCTTTCTGGAAGTCTTTAACGGTGATCATGCCGCGAAGGTGGAAGCTGCTGTCAACAACCAGCGCTTTTTCAACGCGTTTTTCGTGCATTTTTGCCAGCACCACGTCGCGGGTTTCACCTTCGCGAACGGTGACCAGACGCTCTTTTGGCGTCATGTAGACGCTAACAGGCTGGTTCAGGTCAGTCACGAAACGCACGTCGCGACCGGTGATGATGCCCACCAGCTCATTCTCTTCGGTCACAACCGGGTAACCGGCAAAACCGTTACGTTCGGTCAGGGCTTTCACTTCGTGCAGCGTGGTGGTTGGCAGAACGGTCTGTGGGTCAGACACGATGCCGGATTCATGTTTCTTCACGCGGCGAACTTCTTCGGCCTGACGTTCGATAGACATGTTTTTGTGAATAAAGCCAATGCCACCTTCCTGTGCCAGGGCAATAGCCAGGCGCGCTTCAGTCACGGTGTCCATTGCCGCAGAGAGCATAGGAATGTTCAGGCGAATGGTTTTCGTCAACTGCGTGCTGAGATCGGCAGTATTCGGCAGAACAGTGGAGTGAGCGGGAACGAGGAGGACGTCGTCAAACGTCAGTGCTTCTTTAGCGATACGTAGCATGGGCAATATCTCTGACCTGGGTGGTTAAATATTGCCGTGGCATTATACAGAGCGTAACCGATTGCATCTACACTTTTTTATAAAAAAGCTTGCGATTGCCTCTCAGCAGGTTACTATCGACTGAATAACTTGCTGATTTAGAATTTGATCCCGCTCACATGTTATCCTCTCAATCCCCCTCAATTTATTCCGTCAGCCGCCTGAATCAGACGGTGCGTTTGCTGCTTGAGCAGGAAATGGGGCAGGTCTGGATCAGCGGTGAGATCTCTAACTTCACGCAGCCGTCCTCCGGTCACTGGTACTTTACCCTAAAAGACGACACCGCCCAGGTGCGCTGCGCGATGTTCCGCAACAGCAACCGTCGCGGGACGTTCCGCCCTCAGCACGGCCAGCAGGTTCTGGTTCGCGCCAATATCACCCTGTATGAGCCGCGCGGCGATTATCAGATTATCGTCGAGAGCATGCAGCCCGCGGGCGAAGGCCTGCTGCAGCAGAAGTATGAACAGCTAAAAGCCCGGCTCTCTGCCGAGGGGCTTTTCGACCAGCAGTACAAAAAGACGCTGCCCTCCCCCGCCCACTGCGTTGGGGTCATCACCTCGAAAACCGGTGCGGCACTGCACGATATTTTGCACGTGCTGAAGCGTCGCGACCCTTCCCTGCCCGTCATCATCTATCCGACCGCCGTTCAGGGTGACGATGCGCCGGGACAGATAGTTCGCGCCATTGAGCTGGCGAACGCCCGTCAGGAGTGCGACGTATTAATCGTTGGGCGCGGCGGCGGCTCGCTGGAAGACCTGTGGAGCTTTAACGACGAGCGCGTGGCGCGGGCAATCTTTGCAAGTATTATCCCCGTGGTGAGCGCCGTCGGCCACGAAACGGACGTGACGATTGCGGATTTCGTCGCGGATCTGCGTGCGCCTACCCCGTCCGCGGCGGCGGAAGTGGTCAGCCGCAACCAGCTGGAGCTGCTGCGTCAGATTCAGAACGGCCAACAGCGTCTTGAGATGGCGATGGACTACTTCCTTGCCAACCGTACCCGCCGCTTTACCCAGCTTCATCATCGACTTCAGCAGCAGCATCCGCAGCTGCGTCTGGCGCGCCAGCAGACCGTGCTGGATCGTCTGCGTCAGCGCATGAACGTTGCGGTGGACGCGCAGCTTAAGCGCGCGGTATCGCGCCAGCAGCGCGTGACGCAGCGCCTGAACCAGCAGAACCCGCAGCCGAAAATTTATCGCGCACAAACGCGGATCCAGCAGCTGGAGTATCGTCTGGCGGAGACAATCCGGACGCGGCTGGGCACCACCCGCGAGCGTTTTGGCAATGCGGTGACCCACCTTGAAGCCGTCAGCCCCCTCTCCACGCTGGCGCGCGGCTATAGCGTGACGACGGCGACGGACGGCAAAGTGCTGAAGCAAACTAAACAGGTAAATACCGGCGATGTGCTGACGACGCGTCTTTCCGACGGCTGGGTAGAAAGCGAAGTGAAATCAATTAAACCGGTGAAAAAAACGCGTCAGCGTAAAACCGGATAATTCTTCGCCGGTTACTTACTATACTGCTGCTATTCCCTTTTTTAATAAGGAGAGCAGCATGCCCCATCTTCATAGCGTTATTCCCCCTTATATTCTTCGTCGTATTATCGAAAGCGGTTCCGAGCCGCAGCAGCGCTGCGCCCGTCAGACCTTAACCCATGTCCAGACGCTGATGGCCCACATGCCGGGCAAACCCGCCGCGCCGCACGTGAATAAAGCTGGGCAGCTGGAGCGCGATATTTACGACGCGAAGCAAACCCAGGAGCTGCCGGGTACGCAGGTGCGTTACGAAGGCCAGCCGTCGAACGGCGATGTGGCGGTGGATGAAGCCTATAATTATTTAGGTATTACCCATGACTTCTTCTGGAAAGAATATCAGCGCGATTCGCTCGATAATAAAGGGCTTATTTTGACCGGCACCGTGCATTACGGCCGGGAATATCAGAACGCCTTCTGGAACGGTCAGCAGATGGTATTTGGCGACGGCGACGGGGAAATATTTAACCGCTTTACCATCGCCATCGACGTGGTGGCGCACGAGCTGAGCCACGGTGTGACCGAGACCGAAGCCGGGCTTATCTATTTTGAGCAGTCGGGCGCGCTGAACGAGTCTCTGTCGGACGTGTTTGGCTCGCTGGTCAAACAGTACCATCTGAAGCAAACCGCCGATAAAGCTGACTGGCTCATTGGCGAAGGGCTACTGGCGAAAGGGATTAACGGCAAAGGGCTGCGCTCAATGTCTGAACCCGGCACAGCCTATGACGATCCCCTGCTCGGCAAAGACCCGCAGCCTGCGCACATGAAAGATTTCATTAAAACGCGCGAGGATAACGGCGGCGTGCATCTGAACTCCGGCATCCCCAACCGGGCATTTTATCTGGCTGCGACGGCGATCGGCGGCTACGCCTGGGAAAAAGCGGGTTATGCCTGGTACGACACGGTTTGCGATCGCAATCTGGCGCAGGATGCGGATTTTGAGGCCTTCGCAAAACTGACGATCGCGCACGGAGAGAAACGCTCCGGCGGCGACGTTGGAGCGGCCATTAAACAAGCCTGGGAACAGGTGGGAGTGTTGTAAATGCAGGTTCCGGAACTGACGGATGACGCCGTGGTTGAGCTGGCCCGGGAAGGCGGCGTCGCTTTTATCCCCAGGCTGAGCGGGCAGCGCACCATCGCACTCTCCTCGCTCAATGAAGCCCAGCGCCAGCGCCTGGTGAGCATCCTGGAGCAGGCTTTTCCGCGCGGTCAGCCGCCGGGGCAAGCCTCTTCACCCGGCAGCGGCGACCAGCGCTATTTCCGCATTCAGATTATCTGGACCGGGCAAAATCAGGCGCACTACGCCGATATCGTCGTGCTGGTGCCGGAGCAGGAAGCGCCAGAGTCGCTGGTTGAGTTGTGGAAGAAAGGCGAAGGCTGCGTCTGCGATTAACCTTCGGCCCGAACAAACTCCACGCGTTTTTTAGAGATAAGGCCGTGGCCGTTCTGGCAGAAATAGTCCACCGCCCCGCAGGCCTTTAATACCTGGAGCGGCTGATGGCACTCCGGGCAGCGGGCTTCAAGCGCAATATCTTTATTACAGCTGTCGCAGTGCGCTACCCCGTTCTGGGGCTCCAGCGGTGCCTGGCAATCCGGGCAGGTAATCGACATATTATCTCCTGTTGGGTTTTACCGGGGCATAACGCCGCCCCGGCAAGACCGAGGTTTATGAGGCGTTAGCAGCCGGTTTAGTTTGCGCATTTTCCAGCATGCGGCGCACCGGAACAATAAGGACGATCAGTACCGCGGCACAGATCAGCAGCGCGATGGAGCAGCGAGCAAAGAGATCCGGCAGCATATCCAGCTGATCGGCCTTCACGTGGCCGCCGATCAGGCCCGCCGCCAGGTTACCCAGCGCGCTGGCGCAGAACCACAGCCCCATCATCTGGCCGCGCATTCTTTCCGGCGCAAGCAGCGTCATGGTCGCCAGGCCAATCGGACTCAGGCACAGTTCACCAAGCGTCAGCATCAGGATGCTGCCCACCAGCCAGAACGGCGATACGCCCTCTCCACCGCTGCTCAGCACGTTCTGTGCCGCCAGCATCATCAGGCCAAAGCCTGCCGCCGCGCACAAAATACCAATAACAAACTTGGTGATGCTGCTCGGACGAATGTTCATGCTCGCCAGCTTCGGCCACGCCCAGCTGAACACCGGTGCCAGCAGGATGATGAACAGGGCGTTGATTGACTGGAACCACACCGCCGGGATTTCAAAATCACCAATCATGCGGTTAGTGTAGTCGTTGGCAAACAGGTTGAATGAGGTTGGCTTCTGCTCAAACGCGGACCAGAAGAACGCCGCGGAGATCAGCAGAATAAAGCAGACCAACAGCCTGACGCGCTCTTTACGGTTCAGCCCCGCAAAGACAAACAGATAAATAAAGTAGAGGGCAACGGACGCCGCAATCACGTAGACCAGCACGCTGGCTACCGCGACCGGGTTAATCACAATCACGCCCTGCGCAATCAGCGTCACGATCGTTGCCACGCCTGCCGCCAGCGCCAGCAGCCATACGCCTACGCCGTTACGCTTCACCACCGGGCTGTTCCATGTGGAGTCGAGGCCGACTTCGCCGTCATAGCGTTTCATCGCCGGAACGGCAAACACGCGGAAGATAATCAGCGCCACCAGCATCCCGATGCCGCCAATACCAAAGCCCCAGTGCCAGCCGTGGGTTTTAATCAGCCAGCCGGAAATCAGCGGCGCGATGAACGAGCCCATGTTGATGCCCATATAGAACAGCGAGAAACCGCCGTCACGACGCGCGTCGCCTTTTTTATACAGGGTGCCGACCATCACCGAGATACAGGTTTTGAACAGCCCGGAGCCAAGCACGATGAACATCAGGCCGATAAAGAACAGGTTGTTCCCCATCACCGCCGAAAGCGCAATCGACAGGTGACCGAGCGCAATCAGAATTGAACCGTACCAGACGGCTCTCTGCTGACCGAGCCAGTTATCCGCCAGCCAGCCGCCCGGCAGCGCGGCCAGGTACATGGTACCGGCAAAGATACCGACAATCGCCGAGGCGTTTTCACGCGCCAGGCCCATCCCGCCGTCATAAACGGTGGCGGCCATAAACAGGATCAGTAACGGACGAATGCCGTAAAATGAGAAACGCTCCCACATTTCGGTGAAGAACAGGGAACCGAGCGGATACGGATGGCCGAAGAACGTTCGGCTCTCTTTTTGATTAACAGTGGATTGCATAATTCTCCCGAAAGGTATGTCGTCGTGCTTGTAAACACCAGCAGGTACGCCGGCCAGTTACGTATCTGGCCGATTTTTTACATGCGGCGAAAAGTTAGTTAACCATTTGATAACCAGGCGCTAGTTTTGTCTAGTACCGGACCCTGGACTTTAAGATGAAAATTCGACGATTGTCTACTTTCTTAGATTTAAACTTGGTTAAAAGTGAATAGTGATTGACTTCACACAGAGAAAACCGGCGGTATGATTGGGCAAAAAAAAGCCCGCGATAAACGCGGGCTTTCGTGAAGCAGGTAAAGCTTATTTGCTTTTCTTAATGTGCTTAATCAAACGCTTACGCTTACGCATCTGATTTGGCGTCAGGGTGTTGCGCTTGTTGGCAAACGGGTTTTCCCCTTCCTTGAACTGGATACGGATAGGCGTGCCCATTACGTCCAGCGATTTACGGAAGTAGTTCATCAGATAGCGCTTGTAGGAATCCGGCAGGTCTTTCACCTGGTTGCCGTGAATTACTACGATTGGCGGGTTGTAACCACCTGCGTGGGCATATTTCAGCTTCACGCGACGGCCGCGCACCAGCGGCGGCTGATGGTCTTCTGCAGCCATGTTCATGATGCGGGTCAGCATCGCGGTGCTCTGACGACGGGTTGAGCTGTCGTACGCTTCACGCACGGATTCGAACAGGTTACCCACACCGCTGCCGTGCAGCGCAGAGATAAAGTGCACGCGGGCGAAGTCGATAAAGCCCAGACGGAAGTCGAGGGTCTCTTTCACCTGCTCGCGCACTTCATTGCTCAGGCCATCCCACTTGTTGACCACGATAACCAGTGAGCGCCCACTATTGAGGATAAAGCCGAGCAGAGAGAGATCCTGATCGGAGATACCTTCGCGTGCGTCGATGACCAGCAGCACTACGTTGGCATCTTCGATCGCCTGCAGGGTTTTGATAACGGAGAATTTTTCCACCACATCGGTGATTTTCCCGCGCTTACGCACCCCGGCGGTGTCGATGAGGACATACTCACGCTCATCGCGCTGCATTGGGATGTAGATGCTGTCACGGGTGGTGCCCGGCATGTCGTAAACGACCACGCGCTCTTCACCCAGAATACGGTTAGTAAGCGTAGACTTACCTACGTTTGGACGGCCCACGATAGCCAGCTTGATCGGCAGGTCCTGCGGGTTGAAGTCGTCTTCAGGCTCTTCTTCGCCCTCTTCTCCGTCTTCGAACTGCGCCCAGTATTCAGCGTCTTCGTCCACCTCTTCCGGCGGGTTCACTTCATCAACCCACGGCAGCAGAACGGTTTCCAGCAGGCTGGTGACGCCACGGCCATGCGATGCCGCAATCGGGTAGATCTCACCCAGGCCCAGAGACCAGAAATCCGCGACGGCCTGATCGGCATCGATGCCGTCAGTTTTGTTCGCCACCAGGAAGGTCGGCTTTTCGCGTGAACGCAGGTGTTTGGCAATAGCGGAGTCCGCCGGCATCAGGCCAGCGCGCGCATCCACCATAAACAGCACCACATCCGCTTCTTCAATCGCCAGCAGCGACTGTTCCGCCATGCGGGTTTCAACGCCGTCTTCCGTGCCGTCAATACCACCAGTATCAATACAGATGAACTCGCGTCCTTCCACCTCTGCACGACCGTACTTACGGTCACGCGTCAGCCCCGGGAAATCCGCAACCAGCGCATCACGGGTGCGTGTTAAACGGTTAAAAAGAGTGGATTTTCCAACGTTAGGGCGCCCGACAAGCGCGACCACAGGTACCATGTTTGAAGCCTCATAAAATTCAAAATAACGTCGCTTTTGCGGCGTTTTTAAAAATGTCAAAACGGCTCCTGAGTGAACAGGAGCCGTTTAGTATACTACAACCGCCGGGTAATTAACGCGTGATCGCGTACAGCGTGCCGTCTTTTGCCTGAATCAGCAGTTTGCCGTCGGCCACAACCGGATCGGTCAGGAAACCAGAGCTGTCGACTTTTTGCTGTGCAACAAAGCGGCCGTTATCCGGATCGATCCAGTGCATATACCCTTCGCTGTCGCCAACCACCAGGCTACCGTTGTACAGTGCCGGAGCAGTCAGCAGACGGTGCAGCAGATCGCTTTGCGTCCACAGCGTCACGCCGCCTTCGGTGCTCAGAGCCAGCAGACGATCGTTCTGATCGACCATATAGATGCGGTTGCCCTCAACGATGAAATCGTTCACAGAGCCCAGCTCACGTTTCCACATGATCTGGCCGCTGCGCAGATCCAGCGCGGTCAGGTTGCCGTTATAGGCCAGCGCGTAAACCACACCGTTAACGATGACTGGCGTTGTGTCTACGTCGCTCAGACGGTCAATTTCCGTTGAGCCAGTAGCCTGAGAGATGCGCTGCTGCCAGATCATCTGGCCCTGCTGCATCAGCACGGCGCTCACGCGACCGTTGTCACCGCCCACAATGGCAGCACCAAATGCGGTAGCCGGTGCGGATTCGCCGCGCAGAGAGAGCGCAGGCATATCCAGGTTAACGGTCCATTTCACCAGACCGTCCGCTTCGTTCAGCGCCTGCAGCTGGCCGTTGCTGGTATGAATCAGCACCAGACCGTCGCTCACCACCGGACGAGACAGGGATTCACCCGCTACGGTTGTTTGCCAGGCAATGGAGCCGTCGCTGCTGTTCAGCGCATAAACCTGCGCTTTTTCGCTGCCCACGTAGACATGACCACCGGCAACGGTCAGACCGCCAGACAGCAGTGCAGGTTTACGGGAGAACCAGCCGTCTTTTTCCGCCAGGTTAACGGACCATACTTCTTTCCCGTCATCGGCGTTCACCGCTTTCACGGTACCTTTGCGGTCAGCGGCATAGACAACGCTGTCTGCATACGCAGGATGAAGGTTTGAATAGAAATCACCAATCCCATTGCCCACGGAGACATCCCACGCGGTGGATGGGGTAAACTGGTTTTCAACCGTCGGCAGTGGGGACATTTTCACAACGTCTTCTTCGCCACTGAACAGTGAACAACCACTCAATAACGTAACAGAAAGCAGTCCTGGCAGAAGTAATTTACGCAATTGCATCGGGTCCCTCTCAGACGGACAAATTATTTATTTTCATCTGCATCATTTCGCTCAGCGCAGGTGAAGCATTGCTCTCTACGCCAGCTTGCCACGCTTTACGCGCGCCCGCTTTGTCACCTTTGCTCAGCAGTGCTTCACCGCGCAGATCGGCAACGATGGCAGCAAAACCTTCGCCTTTGATGGTATCGAGCGTTTTCAGCGCATCGTCAGCTTTTTTCTGCTGAACCTGAATACGTGCCAGGCGCAGATTGATCACCGCTTTCAGGTTCTCATCGCTGGCCGCAGCAAGGCTCTGCGAGAGCTGTGCAGCGGCTTTATCCAGTTCGTTCTTATCAACGTACTGCTGAGCCACTTCCAGCGCAGCCAGTGCACCGTAGGTGTTTTTGTTGTCAGCCGCAAATTTTTCTGCCGCAGCCAGCGTTTGCGGCTGATCGGCACGAATTGCGCTCACGGTATTTTCATAGGACAGAGACGCGCCACGCGCGGAATCTGCCTGATGATTGTTCCAGTAACGCCAGCCCACCAGCGCACCGATACCTAAAATAACCCCAACAACCAGCGCTTTGCCGTTTTCAACAAAGAAGCGCTTAATCGCGTCGACCTGATCGTGTTCGTTCTCGTAAATTTCCACGCAGTCCTTCTCCTTAGCCCAATAGAGTGCGCAAGTGCGCCGCAACGCTGTCCTGCGTTACCGTTGTCTGCTCACCAGAGCGCAGGTCCTTCACCACCACTTCGCCGTTAGCCACTTCGGACTCGCCCAGCACCAGTGCAATACTTGCGCCCCACTTATCGGCACGAGCAAACTGTTTTTTGAAGTTGCCGCCGCCATGGTTGGTCATCAGCTTAACGCCCGGCAGCGCATCGCGCACGCGTTCGGCAAGCTGCATCGCCGCAGACTGCGTTTCCGCGCCTGAAGCCACCAGGTATATATCGACAACGGAATCTGCTTTAAATTCCGGATTAACTGCCTGAACCAGCAAAACAAGTCGCTCAAGGCCCATCGCGAAGCCAACAGCAGGGGCTGCGCGACCGCCAAGTTGCTCAACCAGACCGTCATAACGGCCGCCCGCACATACGGTACCCTGAGAACCGAGGCTGGTGGTCACCCACTCAAACACGGTACGGTTGTAATAGTCCAGACCGCGCACAAGGCGCTGGTTCACGGTATAGGCGATTCCTGCCGCCTCAAGCAGCTTGCACAGGCCCGCGAAGTGTTCGCGAGATTCTTCATCCAGGTAGTCACCCAGCGCAGGCGCATCGTTCAGCAGTGCCTGAACATCCGCGTTTTTGGAATCCAGAACGCGCAGCGGGTTACTGTACATGCGACGTTTGCAGTCTTCGTCCAGCTTCTCTTTATGCTGTTCCAGGAACGCCACCAGCGCATCGCGGTAGCTAGCGCGTGCTTCCAGAGAACCGATAGAGTTCAGCTCAAGGGAAACGTGATCGGCGATACCGAGGGCGCGCCACCAGCGGGCGGTCAGCATAATCAGTTCGGCGTCAATGTCCGGGCCCTGCAGGCCAAAGACTTCCACACCCAGCTGATTGAACTGGCGATAACGACCTTTCTGAGGACGTTCGTGGCGGAACATCGGGCCGATATACCACAGGCGCTGCTCCTGATTGTACAGAAGACCATGTTCGATGCCGGCGCGTACGCATCCCGCCGTACCTTCCGGACGCAAGGTCAGGCTGTCGCCGTTGCGGTCCTCAAAGGTGTACATCTCTTTTTCAACCACGTCGGTGACTTCACCGATCGCGCGTTTGAATAACGGGGTCTGCTCTACAATCGGCAAACGGATTTCGCTGTAACCGTAGCTGCCGAGCACCTGCTTCAGTGTGCCTTCAATGCGCTGCCAGATGGCGGTTTCGCCAGGCAGATAATCGTTCATGCCGCGGATGGCTTGAATGTTTTTTGCCACGTTTATTCTCTTTCTATATACAAAAAAAACCCAAAGAATGGGTTCAATCATACATGGGAAGCGGCACGCTTCCCATCACGTTATTTTTCAACCTGCTGAACGCTGATACGCTGTGTTTCGTCCATCATGGCGGCTTTGGCGCGGATACGGGCCTCAAGCTGGTCGATCATGTCGCTATTATCCAGACGATCTTTACGAACGCCATCTTCATAGAGACCACTTTTCTTGTTACCGCCGGTCACGCCAAGAGTTGACACCAGTGCTTCACCCGGACCGTTTACCACGCAGCCGATGATGGAGACGTCCATCGGGGTGATAATATCTTCCAGACGCTGCTCCAGGGCATTCACCGTGCCGATCACATCAAACTCCTGACGCGAGCAGGTTGGGCAGGCAATGAAGTTGATCCCACGCGCGCGAATGCGCAGCGACTTCAGGATATCGAAACCGACTTTGATCTCTTCGACCGGATCGGCCGCCAGCGAGACGCGCAGGGTGTCACCGATGCCTTCAGAGAGCAGCAGCCCCAGACCGATCGCAGATTTTACAGAGCCACTGCGCAGGCCGCCCGCTTCGGTGATCCCGAGGTGAAGAGGCTGGTCGATCTGCTTTGCCAGCAGACGATAAGACTCTACCGCCAGGAACACGTCGGACGCTTTTACGCTGACTTTGAACTGATCGAAGTTAAGGCGATCGAGATGATCGACATGACGCATCGCGGATTCGAGCAGCGCCTGTGGCGTAGGCTCGCCGTATTTTTCCTGCAGGTCTTTTTCCAGGGAACCGGCGTTAACGCCGATACGGATAGGAATATTTTTATCGCGGGCGCAGTCCACGACCATGCGGATACGCTCTTCGTTACCGATGTTGCCCGGGTTAATGCGCAGGCAATCGACGCCGTATTCGGCCACTTTCAGCGCGATGCGGTAGTCGAAGTGAATATCAGCCACCAGCGGAACGCTGACCTGCTGTTTGATCAGTTTGAACGCCTCAGCGGCATCCATGGTCGGGACGGAGACGCGAACAATGTCCGCGCCTACACGTTCTAATGCTTTGATTTGATTGACCGTCGCTTCTACATCGGTAGTGCGCGTGTTGGTCATCGACTGAACGGCGATAGGTGCCCCATCGCCGATTGGCACATTCCCAACGTAAATCCGTTTCGATTTTCTACGTTGAATCGGAGCCTGGTTATGCATGAAAAATCTCCCGCGTTGCCCGTCTGTTACTGTGCTGCTGATTGTTCGGCATTAACGGTAAGACGTGCAACCTGGTTAGTTCTGATAAAGCGGCTCAGGTCGATAGGTTTTCCTTGATACTGGATCTGTACCGCTGCCGGAGCGCCGATTTTAAGTTTATAGGGAGCCTGGCCGGTTAGGTTTAACGTGCCATCTTTACGCTGCAGGCCGCTGAACAGTTTTTTACCTGTCGCGTCAGTCACTTCCAGCCAGCAGTCGGCGCTGAAGTTCATCACCAGCGCGTTGGGATCGGCTGCTGTCGCCGTACCCGCCGGGCTGGTTGGCAGAGTCGCTGCGCTATTGTCCGCAGGCTGAGTAGCCGCAGGCGCGTTCGCCGCTGTATCAACATTAGCCTGAGAAGGGGCAACAACCGCGTTTTGATCCTGAGCCTGCGGCGCAGCGGTGTTAGCCGTTGCTGCCGGAGCCTGTGCTGCATCGGTCGCCGACGCGTCTGGCGCTGCGGTCTGTGGCTCGCTTGAGGACGCTGCACCGTCGGTATTTAGCGGCACGTTCTGGGCATTCTCACTTCCGGCCTGGTTGAGTTCGGCGGAGGATTGATCGGCCATAGTGGTAATCTCTTCCTGCTGGGCCTTGTGGTTTTGCCACCACCATGCGCCGGTCAGACCGATCACCACAAACAGCACCAGCCAGGTAAAGCTCATCAGCCAGCCATCGCGTTTTTTACGACGTTTCCCCAGGGAGAAGGTCTGCATCGGCGCAACTTTTGCTGCACGGACCGGTGCCTGCTTCTCCATCATTGGCAGTAATTCGTTTTCGGGGATATGCACCAGTTTTGCGTAAGAGCGGATATAACCGCGCAAGAACGTTGAAGCCAGATCGGCAGGTGCCTTATCTTCTTCAATATCGCGAACCGTGGAAACCTTCAGGCACAAGCGTTCCGCAACGGCTTGCTGGCTGAGTCCGAGTTGTTCACGGGCGTTGCGAAGACGAACGCCAGTGGAGAGTGCTTCATGTTGGTCGTGAGTGGCTTCAGTATTCATTCGCTACAACTACTGGTACGTGAAAAATAAGGGTTCAGGTGCCGGTGAGTCACAATGCCACCCGCACCGCGAAACTTCTGGTCAGTTAACCTTGAACAGAGAGTATAAGACTGTCAGCCCGGAGATGACAGTACAGCCCTGCCCGTACGGCTAAACTGTTGTTACGTCGTTACATACTGCCCGAAAGTCGGATGAAACGCACCGTAATTATTGTTCAGTCATCACGAATCTGACTGATTATTCAGTAAGGTTATGTCTCACGGCGCAGATAATGCGCCGTGAGTGCATAATAATCAAACAGCTTTAACCGCGATCGTCTCGCCCTGCATGCGTTTACGCAGGGTACGCTTGGTGCGGTCAATAACATCACCTGCCAGCTGTCCGCATGCTGCATCAATGTCATCACCACGGGTTTTACGCACGATGGTGGTGAAACCATACTCCATCAGCACCTTGGAGAAACGGTCGATACGGCTGTTCGAGCTACGGCCATACGGCGCGCCCGGGAACGGGTTCCACGGGATCAGGTTGATTTTGCATGGTGTATCTTTCAGCAGTTCAGCCAGCTGATGCGCATGTTCGGTACCGTCGTTGACGTGGTCAAGCATCACGTACTCGATGGTGACGCGGCCCTGGTTGGCGTTGGATTTCTCCAGATAGCGACGCACCGCAGCGAGGAAGGTTTCGATATTGTACTTTTTGTTGATCGGCACAATTTCGTCACGAATTTCGTCGTTTGGTGCATGCAGGGAGATCGCCAGCGCAACGTCAATCATATCGCCCAGCTTGTCCAGCGCAGGCACAACGCCAGAGGTAGACAACGTGACGCGACGCTTGGACAGACCAAAACCGAAGTCATCCAGCATGATTTCCATCGCCGGAACGACGTTGGTCAGGTTCAGCAGCGGCTCACCCATCCCCATCATCACCACGTTGGTGATTGGGCGAGTGCCGGTCACTTTTGCCGCGCCGACGATTTTCGCGGCACGCCAGACCTGGCCGATAATTTCTGAAACACGCAGGTTACGGTTAAAGCCTTGCTGCGCGGTTGAGCAGAATTTGCACTCCAGCGCACAGCCAACCTGAGAGGAGACGCACAGCGTCGCGCGGTCTTCTTCCGGGATGTAGACGGTTTCAACGCGCTGATCGCCGACCGCAATCGCCCATTTGATGGTGCCATCCGCGGAGCGCTGCTCTTCCACCACTTCCGGGGCGCGAATTTCAGCCACTTCTTTGAGCTTATTGCGCAGGACCTTGTTGATGTCAGTCATGTCATCAAAATTGTCGCTGCAGTAATGGTACATCCACTTCATGACCTGATCGGCACGAAACGGCTTTTCGCCCATCTCTTTGAAGAACTCGCGCATCTGCTGACGGTTCAGATCCAGCAGGTTGATTTTTCCATTTTTATTGGGAACCGCAGGAATGGCGACTTCGGAGGTATTCACTAATTCAGACATAATATTTTCCGGCCTCGTTGTTACACGTTATGGCCCATGGAGGGTTGAATAGAAACGCCCCGGAAAGCGGTCTGCTCGTCCGGGGCGTTGCATTGTACAAAGTCTGGCGCAGGGATGCCACGTCTGGACGCGGCATTTACGAAAATAATGTGTAAACGAAACCGTTAAATTAACGGGTGCGTGGACACACTTCGCCTTCTGCGAAGAAGAAAGCGATTTCGCGTGCAGCAGATTCAACAGAGTCAGAACCGTGGGTACCGTTCTCGGTGAAGCTGTCCGCATAGTCAGCGCGCAGAGTGCCTGCCAGCGCGTTGTCCGGGTTGGTTGCGCCCAGCAGGTCGCGGTGACGCTGTACTGCGTTTTCGCCTTCCAGCACGGATACCACGATTGGACCGGAAGTCATGAACTCCACCAGGCCGTCAAAGAATGGGCGACCTTCGTGCTCAGCGTAGAAGCCGCGCGCCTGCTCAACGGTCAGGTGCAGCATTTTGGTGCCAACAATTTTGAACCCTGCAGATTCAAAGCGAGCGAAGATGCTGCCAATAACGTTTTTTGCCACCGCGTTTGGTTTGATGATGGAAAAAGTACGTTCAATAGCCATGATAACCTCTGTCAATGTTCTGTTGTTTTGCATACCTGAGTATGGTGTGGCGCGGATTATAATGAGCAATAGCGCCATTGCCTATGGATTCAGGTAACATTTTTTTAAAATAAGACGAGTTTTAGCAACAGCTCACATCTGAAAGCTGTTTTCAGATTACTGCAGCGTAAAATTCACCGTCGCGACCTGCCCGGTCTCATCCATAACGAGTAACTGATAATCGCCAGATTTATCAAGCTGTAATGTGTAAACTCTTCCCTTCACATTCAGCGGTTCACCGTTCAAAAACCACCAGCGCTCACCGCTATTGCCGGTCGCCTGAAGCGGCAGCGAAACGCGGGATTCCCCCGGCAGACGTTTGATGACGGCCCCTTCACGCACGCCTGTCAGGATGAGTGGCGCAGGTGCGTCCTGCGACAGCGGAGGACAGGTGGTTGATGAAGAAGGAACCCGTACCGCGCGACGCTCGGTCGCCGGCAGCCACGGCTCCAGCGGCAGCGGCCAGACATCCAGGACTTTTTCAGTTGCATCAGGGCAATCTGCCGCCACGCGTTTACCCGTTTTATCCAGCCAGACCGGAAATCGAATGCCGCGTATCCCTTCCTGTTCGGGCAATAGCAGCGTGGGCGGTTCACTCCCTTCCAGCAGCCAGGTCGACAGGCGACGCCGACAGTTTTCGCTTCCTTCCGGCAGCGACTGGCCGCCCGGCCAGCAGATCACGCCCCGCCCTACGCTCTCCGGACGCGGGTCGCGCGGCAGGCGGGCTTCGTCTACCGTTGAGCGTGACTGAAGCAGGTTGTTTACCTGATTTAAGAGTGGAACCGCGCTGGCGAAACCAAACTGCCCCGCTACGGGCGTGCCGTCCGGTCGTCCTGTCCAGATGCCTATTACGTAACGGGCATTCAGACCAATCGCCCAGGCATCACGGTAGCCGTAGCTGGTGCCGGTTTTCCACGCCAGCGGCGCGATTTGCGGTAGCGCATTATCCGGGAGCGGCTGCGCCTCGTTCGCCAGAATACGGCGAATAATCCACGCCGAGCCTTGCGACAGCAGCGGACGTTCAATGAGCGGATCGCCCGGCCGTAAACGCAGCCTTCCCGCCTTACCGTGTCGGGCAAAGGCGCTGTAGGCCGCTGTGATATCCGCCAGCCGGGCGCCTGCCCCGCCGAGGATCAGGGACAGATTCGGCTGCGCACCCGCGGGCAGGATCAGCGGCAATCCCGCGTTGCTCAGCATCCCGGCAAAACGTTTTGGCCCGTAGGCTTCCAGTACCTGTACCGCGGGCAGGTTGAGGGAGCGCACCAGCGCTTCACTCATGCTGACCGGTCCGTGGAACCCACTGTCAAAATTCCCGGGGCGATAATCACCGGTTTTTCTGGGAACGTCCTGGAGCAGCGAGGCGGGATGGATCAGGCCATCGTCCAGCGCCATACCGTAAATAAAGGGCTTTAACACCGATCCCGGGGATCGGATCGCATTGACCATATCCACGTGGCTGAAACGCGTGTCATCGTTAATATCCACCGAGCCGACCCAGCCGCGCACTTTCATATCCGTATGATCCACGACGATCATCGCCAGCGAGCTGCGTGCCGGCAGGCGAGATTTCCAGTTCATCGCCAGCTCTTCCAGCTGCCGCTGTAGCCCGGCATCCAGCGTGGTGACAATTTTAGTGTCGCGGCTTTTGCCTAGCATCATGCGCGCAAAGAGCGGTGCCAGCTGCGGCATCTGCCGGGGCGCCAGCCATACCGATTCCTCCCGTGATTCTTTGACCTGCTTCGCAGACCAGACGCCCTGCGTGACCATGCGGTCGAGCACTTTGTTGCGCGCCGCTTCTGCCCGTTCAGGCCATCGGTCCGGACGCAAGCGGCTGGGTGCCTGCGGCAGTACCGCCAGCAGCGCCGCTTCGGAATAGCTGAGCTGCGACGGCGGTTTGCCGAGATAGGTCCAGCTTGCCGCTCCGACGCCCTGCAGCGTGCCGCCAAACGGAGCGCGGTTGAGATAGAGGGTGAGAATGTCTCGCTTGGAAAGATGCCACTCCAGCTGCATCGCCCGCCAGAGCTGACGAACTTTGCCGCCAAAGGTGCGCGGATGTGGGTCCAGCAGGCGTGCCACCTGCATTGTGAGCGTGCTTCCGCCAGAGACGACTTTGCCAGAACTGAGATCCTGCCAGGCAGCGCGCAGGACAGAAAGCGGGTTTACGCCAGGGTGATCCCAGAACCAGCGATCTTCATACTGGATCAGCGCCTCAAGGTAGCGGGGAGAAACCTCTTCAATGGTAACCGGGTAGCGCCAGATACCGTCGCTATCGGCAAAACGCCAGAGCGGCGTGCCCTTCTCATCCACCACCACCCGGGCGGGGTTAACCTCTTTCAGAGGCAACGGCCACAGGCGGTCGGCGGCGACGATCAGCCCCCATAAAACGAGAAGCGCTCCCGCCAGCCATAGCCAGCGGGAGCGTGTCAGACGTGCCATTCGCATATTACGGAACAACAATCAGCGGGCCGCTGGCCGCCCCCGTTGCCCGCCACTGCGGAACGTACATAGACTCCACCATCGGGACCGGCACCTGATAGGTTCCCGGCGTCACGGCGCGCGCCAGATAGACCAGCGTGACTGGCTGACCTTCATTTACCGGCACGGCGGCCACAAAGCGGTCGTCGCGGAATTCCATATGCTGAATGTCCGCCTGCTGCATCTGGCTGAGCAGGTTCTGTACTTCGCTACCGCTGTCCTGCAGGCTGGCGCTGCTGCTTGCCAGGTTCTGGTTTTCCAGCTCCAGACCCGCAGGGAGGAGATCCACCACCAGCGCATCCGGCACGTTCTGGCTGGCTTTAACTTCCAGCCACACCAGCACCAGCTCACCGCTCTTCAGGGTAGAGAGTGATTTAGTGCTGCCGTCGGTTGCCAGTATATGACGTTCAACCTGCAGCACGTTCGCGCTCGGCTGAGGCGCGTATTCCGGATAGCCGGTGCTGTCCAGACGCACCCACAGCGGTGTTGTCCCTGTATTGGTCACCTGCAGCGCACCAAGCTGGTCGCCGCTCACGTTTTGTACCAGTGACTTATCGCCGCCAGATGCGGTCTCAGACAGAGAGGTTTTCGCCTGCCATGTACCGGACAAGGTTTGTAGCGAACGTCCGGCCAGGAACAGCGCATTGCTCTCCTGCGTTGACAGCCAGCGCTGGCTGAAGGCCTGTTCAGACAGAGCATTCAGCAGCGTATTCTGCGCATCCGGCAGCAGCTTGTACTCCTCCAGCAGGGAGAGCATCAGAGCGTTATCGCGAAGCTGGCTGCCGTAATCGGCCATCCAGGTTTTGCTGTCGTTACGCGGCGTTTTGAGTGCCAGGTCCAGCGCCTGCTGGCTGCGCGGTGCATCGCCCATCAGTTTGAGCGCCATGCCCAGCTGCATCAGCGGCAACCCGGAAGCCGCCTGCTCGTGGCGATCCCAGATTTCACGCAGCGCGCCCAGCGGCGCTTTTTGCTGACGTGCCAGCACCAGCGCGGCATAGGCCTGCACGGCGAACTTGCTGGCCTGAGTATCATCGCTGTAGCGAATGGACATCATTCCCGGATCCTGCAGGTAGCGCAGCAGGCGGTTATTGGCATTATTCACCGCATCGGCAGGCACGCTGTAGCCCTGCTCGCCCGCGCGCACCAGGAAGTCGGTCACGTAGGCCGTCAGCCAGTACTCTTCCGGGCCGTTTTTATCCCATAGCGCAAAACCACCGTCCTCACGCTGCATCTGCAGCAGGCGAGAGATGCCAATATCAATCGCCGCACGGCGCTTATCATCGGTGTCGCCTTTGATGCCAAGTGCAGTCAGCTGCGCCGCGTTGGTGTAGAGCGACGGGAACAGGCCACTGGTGGTCTGTTCCAGGCAGCCATACGGATACGCCTGCAGTTCGCGAATATAGCGCGCCAGGTTAAGCGGTGGTTTGCCGCTCAGCAGCAGCTGTCCCTGCAGGGTAGCAGGAGAGAAACCGTTACTATGCTGCGCCGGTGCGGTCCAGGACTCGCCGGGATTCAGCATGGCACCGGTATTCACCGTCTGCGCCGGGAATGCCGGACGCACGCCGATTTTCCAGCTCTTCTGCTGCGGGGCGAAGGTCTCACCCGGGAGCTGCAGGCCGGTCACCTGAGCGATCACTTCACCGTCACCATAACCGTCCAGCGCACGCACCGGAATAAACAGGGTGTTGCGTGCGCCAGGAGACAGCTGAATCGGCTGCGGCTGCCCGCCTTCCAGCGACAGTTTTCCTGTCGCGGTCAGGGCGACGTTCAGCGTTTGCGGCTGGTCGGTGAGGTTAGTGATATCCAGCGTCAGCCGCGAGGTATCCCCGCTTGCCAGGAAGCGCGGCGTATTAAGCTCGGCAATGACCGGCGCGGCCACCACAACCTTGCTTTCACTGCTGCCGAAATCGTCCTCCGTCCAGGCCTGCGCCATCAGACGCAGCTCACCGTTGAAGTCTCCTATTGGCAGCGCAACCGTGCCTTCTCCGTTGGCATCCAGCGTGACCGGCTGTGCCTGCTGGGCAATAATGGTGACGTGGTTCACCGGCGGCTTACCGCCGCGCTTAAGCTCATCACCGTCACCACCAAAGCGCAGCGCGGCCAGGCGGCCCTGCCCTTCGATGACCTGGCCATAGATATCGTAAATGTCCGCGCCATAGCGCTTCTGGCCGAAGAAAGCCTGCCACGGATCGGGCGTAACGTAATCGGTAATATTCAGCACGCCGCTGTCCACCGCAGATACAAGCACGTTCACTTTCTGCGGCACCGCCCCCTCTTTCACGCTGGCTTTCACCTTCACTGAGAGCGTCTGGTTTGGACGCATTTTCTGCGGGTTATCGATCGCAATGTTCAGACGGCGATTTTCATCGCCCATCGGCAGATGCAGCAGGCCGACCGCGCGTTTCGGCGTGGCGGATTTGGATTTATCACCAGGACGCACCACCAGCGTGCTCAGATAGAGATCGTGACGCTTCCAGGCTTTGTCGACCGGGATAGCGAGATCAAGCCCGTTTGCCGGTACGTCGATCTCTTTCCACCACAGCGGCCCTTCGCTGGACTCGATCATCGCATAGCCCTTACCTGCTGCCGGCGCTGCAATGTGCAGGTTAATGGTATCGCCTGGCTGATAGGCTGGCTTATCCATTTTAAGCGTCACACGGTCAGGCCGAGCGGCCCCGGTGCCGTCGCTGTTATCCTGCCAGCTGTAGCCTGCCCAGAAGCGCACGCTGCTGACCATCTCATCAGGCGCTTTAACTTCCAGACGGTATGAGCCCCACTCCACCGGGAAGGTGACTTTACCCGTCTCGTCAGCCTTGAGAGTCAGCTCCTGCTCGCCTTCGACCAGGTCTTTCTGATCGAACTGCGACTGCCAGCCTTCGCTCTCAGACCAGTTCCAGAAGTAGTCACGGCGCTCGCGAATGAGACGAACCTGCAAACCGGACACCGCTTTTTTCGCGCCGCTGGCATCGGCGTAAACGATGTCGAAGCTGGCATTGCCGTTCTCGTCGACAATCGGCTGGTTGACGGTGGTATCGGTTCGGTAGTCGTAAACGGCTTTACTGGCGAACTGAGGGCGGATACCCGGCAGCTCAGCCGCAGGCCAGATTGCCTGCTCAGCGCGACGCGTCACCGGACGACCGCCCGACTCCAGCAGGCTGGCCTGCAGGATCAGCTGCAGCGGAGAGTGCACTTCTTTCCACTGGCTTTCGGTAGAAACCTGCCCACGCCCCTGCTCATCAAGCGTAAGCTGCACTTCATCCAGACTGCGGCTCAGGTTCTCCTCAGCGATATCGCCAAACTGGAAGCCCGGCAGCGCAGCCACCGCGTCACGCAGCGGACGCAGGAAAAGCTGGCCCTGCAGAGAATTACCGTTGGCCGGTGCGCCATACAGGTAATAGCCCACCACGTTAAAGTCGACGTTATCCTGCGGTGATAGCGGCGATTTTTGTCCGCTCAGGTTCAATGCCATACGCTCGGGCATGAAGTCTTCGACGTGGAAGTCCCACAGGCGCTGCAGGTTATCGCCCGTGTTGGCACGGATATGCCACATACCGGTCTGCGCTCCGCTGTCCAGCGGATAGTTAAAGCGATAGAGCCCATTCTCTGGCTTGACGACAATCGTACGCGCGACCTGTCCATCCGGGCGCAGCACGTCAAGCTTCACGGGCTGATCGGGAAGCGGCTTACCGTCACTGTCGCGCAGTAAGCCGTTGAGGATCACCGTTTCACCCGGACGATAGAGATCGCGCGGGCCAAACATGAAGAATTGCTTGCTGTAGCCGGGGCTACCGGCAATATCGAACTCCGCCAGATCCAGCGCCGGAAGCTTGAGGTCAAGCAGCGTGGTCTGGCCGTCTTTGCTCGCCAGAATTAGCGCGGCTTCTTTGTCCGTTTCAAGCTTCGCATGACCGTCAGCGTCGCTCTTCGCCTCAGCGAGAGTCTGGCCTTTGTCGTTCAGCAGCGTGACGGTCACGCCGGACTGCGCCGCACCGTTTTCCAGACTCTGAGTGAAAATATCCAGGCGGTTATGGTAACGGTGAGCGGACAGACCAATATCGCTTAAGGTAAAGAGCGTTGCGGCGTTGCTGTAGTTGTAGTGCCCCGCCTGGTTCATGACCGCGATGTAAACGCCAGACTGCTGGAGCGGTTTAATATCCTTCAGGGGCAACAGCAATTTTTCGCGCGTATTGCGCGCCGGATTAAGATCGAATCGACCGGTGTAAACCAGCTCCGCCATCTTCAGCAGGTTATCGGATTCCCAGTTGGTCAGCGAGTTACGGTACTCCCACTGGCTGACAAGGGAGGCCAGCGATTCCGGCTTCACGCGGTAAAAGTTGACATCGACATTGTTGACGTTGAGCGCCATCACCGGCAGACCTTCCACCACCTTACCCGGCAGCAGCGAGCCGCGGCTGGCAAAACCAACGGTCGGTTCAATGTCCCGGGTGGTCAGGGCTTTTTCATAATCAATGCCAAACGTCGCCTTGTTCAGCGCCTGCAGGTCACGTTCAACGGTGACGACCAGGTTACGGTTAGGTTCCAGATGGCGCAGTCGAAGCTCTTTCAGGTTAGGCGCAAGTTCCCACGCCCCGTCAACCTTGCCGCTTTTCTTATCCACGACATGCACCGTTTTGGCGAAATCCTGATCGGGATTTAGCGGAACAGAAAAGGTCAGCACCAGCGTGGCGGCACCGTCGAGCTGAACTTCAGAGGTATCCAGCAACGTCAGCGCTTTTCCCTGACTCTGGGCAGCCAGTTTAGCCAGCGTGTCAGCATTGGGCTTTTCCGCGGCTTTCGGTGTGGATGCGATGGATGCCGCGGGAGCCGCAGCCTGGGGTTTATTGTCGCTGTTATCACAGCCGACAAGCGTAAACGTGGTAAGCAGCGCAAGAGAGAGCGCGGCTAAGCGAAACGGTTTCATCCTTTATCCCTGGCCCATGGAGCCTGTTGGTCGTCGTCCGGATAAGTATTATCCGCAAGTTTCATTAATTCAAAAAGGCCAATTTTAAAATCTGGAAAGCGTCTCGCAGAATGGCATCACGTCGCTACGCCGTGATGGAACCGCGATCACAGCACATAACGTCACATGTTACCTTTCAAGTCATTTGTTTTTAAAACAAGAAGATAGCTGGCTAAGCTCGCCTGAAGGCTGCTAGTTTTATGACCATGACGCACCCCGAGTGCGCGGTTCAAAAAGAGAGAAAGCCATGAAACGAGCCGTGAACGCCCTACAAAATTTCGGAAAATCATTGTACGGACCGGTACTTATCTTACCGATCGTCGGTCTGTTTATCGCCTTTGGTAACGTGCTGGGTAACGGTAATCTCGCCGAGTACCTGCCGTTTCTTGGACATCCTCTGATTCAGCATACTGGTCAGCTTATCGCGAAATCTGCCGTGTCGGTGCTGGTTAACCTGGCGCTGGTGTTTGCCGTCGGTATCCCGATTGGTCTGGCGACGCGTGATAAAGGCTATGCCGCGCTGATTGGCCTGGTCACCTTTATCGTGTTCATCAACGCCATGAACGTCACGCTGCAGCTGCAGGGCGCGCTGGCGCCAGTTGCCCAGATGAAAGCGGCCGGACAGACCATGGTGCTGGGCGTGCAGGTGCTGGAGATGGGCGTTTTTGCCGGGATCCTGACCGGGGCGCTCTCCGGATATCTGTACAACAAATACTCCGGCGTACAGTTTAATGGCGCAATGGCGATTTACTCCGGCCACTGTTTTGTCGCCATCGTCATGCTTCCCGTCTCCATGCTGCTCGGCGTGGTGATGAGTGAACTGTGGCCGTTTGCCCAGCACGGCATTAGCGCCCTGGCGCTGGCCATCAAAGGCTCCGGGCCGTTTGGCGTGGCAATCTACGGTTTCCTGGAACGTATTCTGGTCCCCACCGGCCTGCATCATCTGGTTTATACCCCGTTCCTCTATACCGAGCTGGGCGGCACGCAGGAAGTGTGCGGCGCAACCTATCAGGGCGCGCGCAATATCTACTTCGCCGAGATGGCCTGCCCGGACGTGAAGCAGCTCAGCAGCACCGTGGTGTGGGACGCGCGCGGCATCAGCAAGATGTTCGGCCTGCCAGCCGCCGCGCTGGCGATGTATATGACCGCAAAGCCGGAGCGTAAAGCCATTGCGAAAGCCATTCTGATCCCGGCGGCGCTGACCTCGCTGCTGGTCGGCGTAACCGAGCCGATTGAGTTCTCCTTCCTGTTCGTCGCTCCGCTGCTGTTCGTGGTGCATGCGGTGCTGACCGGCATCGGCATGATGCTGTTCTCGCTGCTGGGCGTTCACGCCATCGGCGCCAACGGGATTATCGACTTCATCCTCTACAACCTGCCGCTTGGCACGGAGAAGTCCAACTGGCCGATGTACATCGTGGTCGGGCTGATCATGTTTGCCCTCTACTTCGTGGTGTTCCGCTTCCTGATCCTGCGCTTCAACATGAAAACGCCGGGCCGTGAGGATGACGATCGGGAGACGCGCCTCTACAGCAAGCAGGAGTACCAGGCGAAGGGCAATAATGACGGGCTGGGCGAATCCATCGTGACGGGTCTGGGCGGTAGGGAAAACATCGAGGTGGTGGACAACTGCTACACCCGCTTACGCGTCACGGTGAAGGACGTCGCCATTATCGACGAGCCGAGGCTCAAGGCGACCGGCGCGAAAGGGATTATCAAACAAGGTAACAACGTTCAGGTGGTCTACGGGCTGCACGTCAAAAAAATGCGAGAAGCCGTTGAGACGTTTCTCTGAAAGGAGCTAAAGATGTTTATACCCCCATTCATTCTGTCGATTGCCGGCGGCGGTAGCACCTACACGCCGGGCATTGTGAAAAGCCTGATGGTGCGCCTGCAGGATTTCCCGCTGGCTGAAATCCGCCTTTATGACATCGACGAGGCGCGCCAGAACACCATTGCGCCCGTCGTCGAAAAGGTCATTCGCGACCACAGCCAGAGCATCAAGTTCACCGTTACCAGTGACCCGGAAGTGGCGTTCAGCGACGCGCATTTCGTCTTCGCCCAGATGCGCGTCGGCCAGTACAAGATGCGCGAGCAGGATGAGAAGATCCCGCTGCGCCACGGCGTGGTCGGGCAGGAAACGTGCGGGCCCGGCGGCCTGGCGTACGGGCTGCGCACGATCCTGCCAATGGTGGAGCTTATCGATCTGGTCGATCGCTACGCGCACGAAAAAGCCTGGATCGTGAACTACTCCAACCCGGCGGCGATCGTCGCGGAGGGCGTGCGCCGGCTGCGTCCGGACGCGCGGGTTCTTAACATCTGCGATATGCCGGTGGCCGCGATGCGCAATATGGGGGCGATTCTGGGTGTCGATCGCCGCAGGCTGGAGGTGGACTACTTCGGCCTGAACCACTTCGGCTGGTTTACCCGCGTGCTGGTGGACGGCGAAGACAAGCTTCCCGAGCTGCGTAAACATATCGCGAAGTTTGGCCTGCTGACGGAAGATGCGGCCAAAACCGACCCGCAGCACTCGGATCCTTCGTGGGTAAAAACCTGGCGCAACATTAAGCCAATCATGGACAACTTCCCGGAGTATCTGCCGAACCCGTACCTGCAGTACTACCTGATGCCGAACCAGATTGTGGAGCATCAGAACCCGGACTATACCCGCGCCAATGAAGTCATGGACGGGCGCGAGAAAAAGCTGTTCGCCGCAGCTGAAGAATACAAGCGCACCGGGATCCTGCCGGATGCCTTCCACGTGGGCGTTCACGGCGAGTTTATCGTCGATGTTGCCTGCTCGCTGGCCTTTAACCTGCGGAGCCGCCATCTGGTGATGGTGGAGAACCGCGGCGCGATTACCAACCTGCCTTACGATGCGGTGGTGGAAGTGCCCGCTTATATCACCTCCGAAGGGCCAGAACCGATTCGCGTCGGTCAGGTGCCGCTGTTCCATCAGACCCTTTTGCAACAGCAGCTCGCTTCTGAACAGCTGCTGGTGGAGGCGACCATCGAGGGCTGCTATGAGAAAGCCCTGCAGGCGTTTACCCTCAACCGCACCGTGCCGACCATGGAGCACGCGAAAGCGATTCTGGATGAGATGATCGAGGCCAACCGCGACTACTGGCCAGCGCTGCAAAAAGCCTGGCAGGACGGCGAACCGGTGAAAAAATAGGGGCTTGCTCGCGAGTTGAACGTGGTTTGCTTGTCGGTGTCAGAAAAAACACCGACAATCCTTTTTTACGGAAAAGAATGGAGGCAACCCATGTCCACCTCATATTTTGTCGCCGCCGACTGGCTGATTGAGCACGGTGACGATCCGGAAGTTCAGATTATTGACGCGCGTATGGCCCCGGCCGGGCAGGAACACCTTCGCGATATGGTCGCGGAATACCGTGCCGGACATCTGCCTGGCGCGGTATTTTTTGATATCGAAGCCCTCTCCGATCGCAACTCTCCCCTGCCGCACATGCTGCCGCGCCCGGAAGCGTTTTCCGTGGCGATGCGCGAGCTGGGCGTAAGCAAAGACAAACACCTCGTTGTTTATGATGAAGGTAACCTCTTCTCCGCACCGCGCGCGTGGTGGATGCTGAAAAACTTCGGTGTGGAAAAAGTCTCTATTCTGGCGGGCGGGCTGGCGGGCTGGAAGCGCGACGAGCTGCCGCTCCAGCAGGGCGACGTGACGCTGCCGGAAGGCGAATTCGATGCCACGTTCGACGCGCACGTGGTAAAACGCCTGACCGACGTGCTGGTCGTGAGCCATGAAAAAACGGCGCAAATCGTCGATGCCCGTCCTGCTCCGCGCTTCAATGCCGAAGCGGATGAACCGCGTCCAGGGCTGAAGCGGGGGCATATTCCGGGGGCGCTGAACGTGCCGTGGGGCGATCTGGTGTTTGAGGGAGAGCTGAAAACCACCGACGAACTGCGCGCCATTTTTGACCGTGCCGGCGTTGATTTACACCGTCCGATTATTGCCAGCTGCGGCTCCGGCGTAACGGCCTGCGTGGTGATCCTGGCGCTCGCCACGCTTGGCGTAAACGACGTCACGCTTTACGACGGTGCCTGGAGCGAATGGGGTGCGCGGGACGATCTGCCTGTCGAACCCGCGAAATAATGGATAACCGCCTGGTCACGCTGTTAACGCGCGGGGCGTCGCTGACCCGCGCGGAGTATCGCGTCCTCGCCCACCTCACGGAGCACCCGCTGCTGGTGGGCAACATCACGGTTCGCGAGCTGGCGCAGGCGACGTTTGTTTCTACCGCCACCATCATGCGGCTGTGTCAGAAGCTGGGGTTTAGCGGCTTCAGCGAGTTTATCTGGCACTGCAAGCAGCTGCTCTCCGACACGCCGCATATTGCCGCCCAGGCGCCCTCCCTTCCAGAACTCCCGGTGCTGTTTAATCAGTTTATCGCCAACTATCAGCACACCTTCCAGTGGGTCACGCAGGAGAAGCGCCAGCAGTTTGCCGACCTGCTGCGCCAGAAAGAAAGCTTCTTTCTCTACGGGGCCGGGTTTTCCTATCTGTTTGCGGAGTACCTGACCAAGAAGCTGCAGGTGCTGGGCAAAACGGCGTTTATTTCCGGGCCGGGAGACAGCCGGAATATTTTCCTCAGCAACGCCTCACGCTATCAGGTGTTTATTGCCGTCTCGCGCAGCGGCGAAACGGAGCAGGTGCTGGATAAAGCGCGGATTGCCAAAAACGTCGGTATGACGATTGTCGCGTTTACCCGCGCCTCGGCCAATACGCTGGCGGGGATGGCGGACGTGCATTTTGCCCTCTATGACGAAGCGGTACACTTCGCCGCCGAAGCCGCGGGGGTGACGTCGTTTGAGTCGAATCTGGTGCTGCTGATGGATTTACTGCTGCTGGAAGCAACGGGGTGATATTCACCCCGCCGTAATCAGATGATGCGGTTGGTTTTGAGATCGCGCAGGAAGCCGCCCCAGCGACGCTCGTAGAACGGGGTGATGTGCTCGGTAATAAAGTGGCTGATGCCCTTCTCGCCGTTCTTCACCTGGCAGATATCAATCGGCTCGTCGCCCGGCAGCGTGTCGGTCGCCACGCTTCCCGCCGCCTGAATGATGTCGTCGATATCGCCGTCCGCCTCAATACCAATCAGCAGCACCGGCTGCTCGTCCGCACGCTCTTTAATGGAGCAGAGAAACGCGCGTCTAACCGGTTTCAGGGTTTTGAACAGCGTCGTCAGGGAATCAATCATCTGCGCGGGCGGCTCGGCCACTTCAGACAGCAGCAGCGTTTCGCCCCCTTCCAGCACTTCCTGGGTGCTGAGCGGGTTGCCCTCTTCACCTAACAGATGGCTGATTTCACGCGGCGTAAACTCTTTCCCGGTCGGCAGCTTCGCGTTAAGGAACAGCGTCTGGCCCAGCGTCATTTCGAACAGGGTACGCACCGGCATCACCACGAACGCCTGTTCGTCTTCTACCGCTTCCTGCAGGGCTTCCAGCGAGGTAAAGAACGGGATCACCGACGTGCCGTCGTCTTTCTCCCAGTGCAGCAGATCCAGCGCGCTGTCTTCTACAACCTGCTCACCTTCCGCCGCGGTGCCCGGCACCCAGACGGTGGATTCCAGCAGCGTGCGGAAAAATGCCGGACGGTGGGCGGGCTCGGTCGCCGCCTGCTCCAGCAGGGTTTCTAATTCGTTTTTGGTTTCGGACATAACAATTCCAGATGATGCATTTCCCCTCACCCCGGCCCTCCCTCAAGGGAGAGGGAGCAAACCATGCCCTCTCCCCTTGGGAGAGGGTTAGGGTGAGGGCAATAAAGATTACTCAGCCGTCAGCAGGTTCGCCACGGTACGCACGCCCAGACCGGTCGCGCCAGCGGACCACTGCTCAACCGCCGCTTTACGGTAGGTTGCCGAGCAGTCGATGTGCAGCCAGCCTTCGTGATAATTATCAACGAAGTGGGACAGGAAGCCTGCCGCCGTGCTTGCACCCGCAGGGTACGCCGCGCTCGCGGTGTTGTTCAGCTCGGCAAAGTTGGACGGCAGCTGGCTGCGGTGGAACTCGGCCAGCGGCAGACGCCAGAACGGTTCGTTTTCGGCAGCGGCGCTTGCCAGCAGGCGAGCGGCCAGCTTGTCGTCAAAGCTGAACAGCGCGTGGTAGTCGTTGCCCAGAGCGGTTTTTGCCGCGCCGGTCAGGGTCGCCATGTCAATAATCAGCTCTGGCTTCTGCGCAGACGCGTCGATCAGGCCATCGGCCAGCACCAGGCGGCCTTCGGCGTCGGTGTTCATCACTTCGACGTTTTTGCCGTTGCGATAGCGAATGATGTCGCCCAGCTTGAAGGCGTTACCGCTCACCATGTTGTCCGCGCAGCACAGATACAGCTTCACGCGCTTGTTCAGACCGCGGGTGATGGCGAACGCCAGCGCGCCGGTGATAGTTGCCGCGCCGCCCATGTCGGACTTCATGGAGTCCATGAACGCGCTCTGCTTCAGGCTGTAGCCGCCGGTATCGAAGGTGATACCTTTACCCACCAGGCAGGCAAAGACCGGCGCCGCTTTATCGCCGGTTGGGTTGTAATCCAGCGCCAGCAGGACCGGAGGACGCTCAGAACCACGACCCACGGTGTGGATGCCCATGTAATTCTGCTCGCGCAGATCTTCACCTTTGGTAATGCGGTAGGACATCTTGTCGCCCGCCACGCCGCACAGCAGGTCAACCGCGCGCTGCGCCAGCTGCTCAGGACCAAGCTCTTCCGCCGGGGCGTTGATGGTGTCACGCACCCAGTCGATGATTTGCAGGCGGCTTTCCAGCTCTTTTTGACCGGCAGCGTCAAGGTTTGCCCACTCAATTTTGCGGGTGCCTTTCGGCCCTTTGTAGCCAGCCCAGAATGCCCAGCTGCGGTCGGTGTCCCAGCCTTCGCCTTCCAGGGACACATGCTTAATGCCCAGGCCGTCAATTTTACGCGCGGCGCGCTGGATCAGGCCCAAATCATCGTTGCCCGTCAGGTGCAGGGTAATGCCGTCGTTGTTGATGCTGTAGGTGGCTTTCTCGCCCCAGCGCGCATCGGCTGGCTGCGTAGAGAGCGTAATCTTCATCGCTTCGGTCATTTTATTTATCCTTATTAGCAAACGGGCCGCCTGAAGGCAGCCCATAGAGTCTCTTTCCACTAAATGATTCGCGTTGCAGGAAGGCGGCAAGCGAGTGAATCCCCGGGAGCAGAGATAACTCTGTGACCGGGGTGAACAAGCGCAGCCAACGCATCGGCAACGTGAAGCATGACGTGGAAATTATTCTGCTTCATCTAACCAGACTAACAGAATCGCCTCCAGAATTTTTTCATTGGATGCGTTTGGATCGTCGTCGAAATCCTCTAAATCACAGATCCACTGATGCATGTCGGTGAATCTTACGGTCTTAGGATCGAGATCCGGGTTCGCGTCGTAGAGCGCTTCGCCGATTTCACGGCTGTCTGTCCACTTCAGTCCCATATCAATGCTCGCGTGCGTGGTTGATGGTGTAGCGTGGGAATTCCACGACCAGATCTTCATCGGTCACTGCGGCCTGGCAGCTCAGGCGGCTGTCAGGCTCCAGACCCCATGCTTTATCCAGCATGTCGTCTTCGTCTTCGGTGCTCTCGGCGAGAGAGTCAAAACCTTCACGCACGATGCAGTGGCAGGTGGTGCAGGCACAGGATTTTTCACAGGCGTGTTCCACTTCGATACCTGCACGCAGGGCAACATCGAGAATGGTTTCACCGGTCTTCGCTTCCAGAACAGCGCCATCCGGACAGAGGTCCGCATGAGGCAAAATAACAATCTTTGGCATATTAAACCTCGTCCACGGACTGGCCTTTCAGCGCGACGCGGACAGATTTGTCCATGCGGCGAGCAGCAAAGTCCTGGGTTTGTTTATCAACGTTTTTAATGGCTTCTTCTATTGCGTCAGCGTCATTACCTTCTGCTACTGCGCTTAAATGCGCGGCAGCGTCGTCAATCACCTGGCGCTCAGCGGCGCTTAACAGCGCGGCATCGGCAGCGAGCGCGCCGTTCAGGCTCTCCAGCACGCGGGCGGCTTCAACTTTCTGTTCAGCCAGCATACGCGCCTTCACATCCTGCTCGGCGTAGCTCATTGAGTCCTGAATCATGGAGGCGATTTCGCCATCGGTCAGGCCGTAGGACGGCTTCACCTGAATGGACGATTCCACGCCGGTGGATTTTTCCATCGCCGTGACGCTCAGCAGACCGTCGGCATCCACCTGGAAAGTGACGCGAATATGCGCCCCGCCCGCAGGCAGCGCCGGGATGCCGCGTAGCGCAAAGCGCGCCAGAGAGCGGCAGTCCTGCACTAGCTCGCGTTCGCCCTGCATCACGTGGATGGACATCGCGGTCTGACCGTCTTTGAAGGTCGTGAACTCCTGCGCGCGCGCCACCGGAATAGTGGTGTTACGCGGGATCACTTTCTCTACCAGGCCGCCCATGGTTTCTAACCCGAGCGACAGCGGGATGACGTCCAGCAGCAGCATTTCGCTGTCCGGCTTGTTGCCGACCAGAATATCAGCCTGGATTGCGGCGCCCACGGCAACCACTTTGTCCGGGTCGATGGAGGTCAGCGGCGTGCGGCCAAAGAATTCGCCCACGCTCTCGCGCACCAACGGCACGCGGGTCGAACCGCCGACCATGACCACTTCCAGCACTTCGTTCGCCTCAACGCCCGCATCTTTCAGTGCACGACGGCAGGCCAGCAGGGTGCGTTTCACCAGCGGGGCAATCAGATCGCTGAACTGGTCGCGGGCGATCTCACCCTGCCAGCCCGCAACGTTTACGGTAACCGTCTGCGCATCGCTCAGGGCGATTTTAGCGTCGATGGCCGCATCCAGCAGTTCACGCTGCACGCGCGCATCGCTGCGATCGCTGATGCCCGCCTGCTCGCGAATGTAATCCGCCAGCAGATGGTCGAAGTCATCGCCGCCCAGTGCGGAATCCCCGCCGGTCGCCAGCACTTCAAATACCCCGCGGCTTAAGCGCAGGATCGAGATATCAAAGGTACCGCCGCCGAGATCGTAAACCGCAATGACCCCTTCCTGACCGGAGTCGAGGCCGTAGGCAATCGCCGCCGCCGTCGGTTCGTTCAGCAGGCGCAGCACGTGCAGGCCCGCCAGACGCGCAGCGTCTTTGGTGCCCTGACGCTGTGCATCGTCAAAATAGGCCGGAACGGTGATGACTACGCCGTCCAGATCGCCGCCGAGCGTCGCCGTAGCGCGCGCGGCCAGCGCTTTGAGGATGTCGGAGGAAACGCGAATCGGGTTCAGCAGACCGGCCGCGGTCGCAATCATCGGCAGGCCGTTTTCACTGGCCTGCAGCTGATACGGCAGATGCGGATAGCGGGTCTGAATATCGGCCAGCGAGCGGCCCATCATGCGCTTTACGGAGCTGATGGTGTTGGCCGGATCGCGCGCGGCGTTGGCGCGGGCGTCATAGCCGACCGCGTGACCCTGCTGCTGGTAGTGGACCACGGAAGGCAGCAGATGGCGGCCCTGCTCGTCGGCCAGCGTTTCCGCCTGGCCGCTGCGCACGGTCGCCACGAGGGAATTGGTGGTGCCCAGATCGATACCCACCGCCAGACGACGCTGGTGCGGTGCGGCACTTAAGCCAGGCTCACTAATTTGTAATAAGGCCATAATTGCTTCCGAAATTAAAAATCGAGCAGCTTTTCTTCGAGTTGTTCAGCACTGCTTCGCAGTTTATCGAGAAAACGGAGTTTGCGCACAGTGTCTGCCGCCGCGTCCCAGGTCTCGTTGTTCAGTTGCTCCACCATCTGCTGATGGCGGGTATCGAACATGCCCTTCACGCGCGTGATGAAGCTTTCCAGACGCGCTTCGTCTTTGGCCTGTTCAATCTCATCCAGCTCTTCGCGAAGCTCCAGCTGTTCCATCAGAAACGCGGTGTCGCGCACGGTATGCTGTTCGCTCGCCAGATCGAAACCGTGGAGCGAGAGCAGATATTCTGCACGCGCCAGCGGATGGCGCAGCGTCTGCCAGGCCTGGTTGATGGTCGCAGAGTGCGATACCGCAGCCAGCTGTTCTGCCTGAGTACCACTGGCGAATTTATCCGGATGATACTGACGCTGAAGATCCTGAAAACGGATCGTCAGCGCCTGGAGATCAATCGGGTATTGAGCGGGTAGTCCGAAGAGAGTGAAGTAATCCATAACAATCTCAGGGGTAGCCTGTTAGAACAAACCCCACGCGTAGCGTGTAACGCCACGGTGGGGTTTCGGATGACGCGCGGTTAAACGTGGAAGCTTTCGCCGCAACCACACTCGTCTTTGACGTTCGGGTTCGTGAATTTGAACCCTTCGTTCAGGCCTTCTTTAACGAAGTCCAGCTGAGTGCCGTTGAGGAATTGCAGGCTTTTGCCATCGACCACCACCTTCACGCCCTTGTCTTCAAACACGGTGTCGTCAGACGCCGGCTCGTCAACAAACTCCAGTACGTAAGCCATACCAGAACAGCCGGAGGTACGTACGCCCAGTCGCAGGCCAAAGCCTTTACCACGGTTCGCCAGAAAAGAGCTTACTCGCGCGGCAGCGCTGTCGCTAAGGGTAATCGACATACTCAAACCTCAATTATTTTGCTTCACGTTTGCTTTTATAGTCCGCAATGGCGGCTTTGATCGCGTCTTCTGCCAGAATTGAACAGTGAATTTTCACCGGTGGCAGTTCGAGTTCTTCAGCAATATCGGTGTTCTTGATTGCCTGTGCTTCGTCCAGGGACTTGCCCTTCACCCATTCGGTGACCAGGGAGCTGGACGCGATAGCAGAACCGCAGCCGTAGGTCTTGAAGCGCGCGTCTTCAATGATACCTTCATTGTTGACTTTAATCTGCAACTTCATCACGTCGCCACACGCCGGTGCGCCAACCATGCCGCTACCGACAGATTCGTCGCTGTTGTCAAATGAGCCAACGTTGCGCGGGTTCTCGTAATGATCGATGACTTTTTCGCTGTATGCCATGATTGAATTCTCCTTATGTACCGATTAGTGATGTGACCATTCAATGCTGTTCAGATCCACGCCCTGCTTGAACATTTCCCACAGTGGAGAAAGGTCGCGCAGACGGCCGATGGAGTTGCGAACCAGCTTGATGGTGTAGTCAATCTCTTCTTCGGTAGTGAAACGACCTAAAGAGAAACGGATAGAGCTGTGTGCCAGCTCGTCGGTCATGCCCAGCGCGCGCAGCACGTAGGATGGCTCCAGGCTTGCAGACGTACAGGCAGAACCGGAAGAAACGGCCAGGTCTTTCAGCGCCATGATCAGCGATTCGCCTTCAACATAGTTGAAGCTGACGTTGAGGATGTTCGGTGCGCCCTGCTCGAGATCGCCGTTCAGATACACTTCTTCCATATCTTTCACGCCGTCCCACAGACGGTTACGCAGCGTACGCAGGCGCGCCATCTCGGTTTCCATCTCTTCTTTTGCAATGCGGTACGCTTCGCCCATGCCCACGATCTGGTGAACAGGCAGAGTGCCGGAACGCATGCCGCGCTCGTGACCGCCGCCGTGCATCTGTGCTTCGATGCGGATACGCGGTTTACGACGAACGTACAGCGCGCCGATCCCTTTCGGGCCATAAATTTTGTGGCCGGAGAAGGACATCAGGTCCACTTTCAGCTGGCTCAGATCGATAGGCAGTTTGCCCACGCTCTGGGTCGCGTCAACGTGATAGATGATACCGCGCGCGCGGCACATTTCGCCGATGGTTGCGATGTCCTGAACGACGCCGATTTCGTTGTTGACGTGCATGATGGAAACCAGAATGGTGTCATCACGCATGGCCGCTTCAAGCTCTTTCAGGTCGATGATCCCGTTGCTCTGTGGCGCCAGGTAAGTCACTTCGTACCCTTCACGCTCCAGCTGGCGGCAGGTATCCAGCACGGCTTTGTGTTCGGTTTTGCTGGTGATGATGTGCTTGCCTTTTTTCTGATAAAAGTTGGCTGCACCTTTGATCGCCAGGTTGTCGGATTCGGTCGCACCGGAGGTGAATACAATCTCACGCGGGTCGGCACCCACCAGGTCGGCAATCTGATTACGGGCGATATCAACCGCCTCTTCAGCATGCCAGCCAAAACGGTGTGAACGGGAAGCTGGGTTACCAAAGTTTCCGTCCAGGGTCAGACACTGCATCATTTTCTCGGCAACACGCGGGTCCACCGGCGTGGTTGCGGAGTAATCGAGATAAATCGGTAATTTCATTGCTCTTTAAACTCCGTACATCGCTTCAATGCAAGGAATCAGGCAACCGGCTGGATGTACGACCGAGTACGCGGGGCGTGACCGCCCCGGCCTGATTCTGAAATCTTTATCGTTTTATTACGCGCGCAGTTTGACGTCGATAGCGTCCTGCGCGCGGGTGCTGCGTTGGGAATCCTGACCGTGCTGACGACCAGAGACATCCAGAACTTCCTGGTTATTGACCAGTTCACCCAGGGTGATGTTGTTCAGGAAGCCGGTGAGACGGTCGCTCAGATCGCGCCACAGCGCGTGGGTCAGGCATTTATCGCCGCCCTGGCAGCCGCCTTTACCCTGGCAACGGGTCGCGTCAACGGATTCGTCAACTGCGCTAATCACTTCACCAACTGCAATACTGCCCGCGTCTTTACCCAGCAGATAACCGCCGCCTGGGCCACGAACGCTGGAAACCAGTCCATTTTTACGCAGTCTGGAGAACAGCTGTTCCAGGTAAGAGAGGGAGATCCCTTGTCGTTCAGAAATATCAGCCAACGGAACCGGGCCCGCTTCGGAGTTGAGCGCAACGTCCAGCATCGCGGTCACGGCATAACGCCCTTTAGATGTCAGTCTCATGTCTTACTTAACCTCAAACTCGCCCCTGCCCGGGGTTTTTTATTGTAAAATGGGGGTATTGCATAGCAGGGCCAAGTCTGACATTCCTGACTAAAATGGTCAACTATTTACTTGACTGTTTTAGTCAGGTATTTAACCTTCCGTGCCGTTTTACCTGGGTGCGGCCTGATGCCCTGACCCCGGCCCTCTCCCACGGGGAGAGGGAGAAAACAAACCGGCACTACTCTTTATTCTTCTGCTCAATCGACGCCAAAATCCCGCGCAGGATGTTCAGCTCCTGGCTTTCCGGGCGAGCGCGGGTAAACATACGGCGCAGCTTGTTCATCACCTGGCCCGGGTGGCCTTCACGAATAAAGCCGGTTGAGAGCAGCGTCTGCTCCAGGTGGCCGTAGAAGCGCTCAAGATCGTCCACCAGCGGGTAGGCCGTCTCTTCTTTCTGTTCGACCGGTTTCTCCTGCGTCGCCAGCCACGCCATACGCACCTCATAGGCGATAACCTGCACCGCCATCGCCAGGTTCAGCGAGCTGTACTCCGGGTTTGCCGCAATGGCGACGTGATAATGACACTTCTGCAGCTCGTCGTTGGTCAGGCCAACGCGCTCGCGGCCAAACACCAGCGCAACCGGCGCCTGCTCCGCTTCTGAGACGCTTTTCAGGCCGCATTCGCGCGGGTCCAGCATCGGCCACGGCAGCGTGCGTGAACGTGCGCTGGTGCCAACAACAAGGCTGCAGCCGGCCAGCGCTTCGTCAAGGGTATCGACGATCTGGGCGTTGCCGATCACGTCGCTGGCACCGGCCGCCAGGGCGATAGCCTGCGAGTCAGGTTTCACCAGCGGATTAACCAGCCACAGGTTCGTTAAGCCCATGGTTTTCATAGCGCGGGCAACGGAGCCCATGTTGCCGGTGTGCGATGTTTCGACCAGCACGATTCGAATGTTTTGCAGCATAATTTTTAATGTCTGAATTCAGCGTCTGAAGAATATTCCGGCATATTATCATAAACGGGAGACATAATCCGATCCCACTGCTATACTCTGCGCCGATTTTCCTGTTCTTTAACATCCAGTGAGAGAGACCGATGCATCCGATGCTGACCATCGCCGTGCGCGCAGCGCGCAAGGCGGGTAATGTAATTGCCAAACACTACGAAACGCCAGACTCCGTAGAAACCAGCCAGAAAGGCAGCAATGATTTCGTGACTAACGTCGATAAAGCCGCAGAAGCGATTATTATCGAAACGATCCGCAAATCTTACCCGCAGCACACCATCATCACCGAAGAAAGCGGTGAACATGAAGGTACCGATCAGGATGTTCAATGGGTTATCGATCCACTGGATGGCACCACCAACTTTGTTAAACGCCTGCCACACTTCTCTGTGTCTATCGCAGTACGCATTAAAGGCCGTACTGAAGTCGCCGTTGTTTACGATCCAATGCGTAATGAACTGTTCACCGCTACCCGCGGTCAGGGCGCACAGCTGAACGGCTACCGTCTGCGCTGCAGCAACGCACGCGATCTGGACGGCACCATCCTGGCGACCGGTTTTCCGTTCAAGGCGAAACAGCACGCGACCACCTATATGAATATCCTGGGCAAACTGTTTACCGAATGCGCTGACTTCCGCCGCACCGGTTCTGCC
>NZ_QFXN01000150.1:0-46897 GCF_003144775.1 Enterobacter sp. CGMCC 5087
GATCTGGCCTACGTGGCGACCGGCCGCGTTGACGGTTACTTCGAGCTGTCTCTGAAGCCGTGGGACTTTGCTGCGGGCGAGCTGATCGCACGTGAAGCAGGCGCCATCGTATGTGATTTCACCGGCGGCCATAACTATATGTCTACCGGCAACGTCGTTGCGGGTAACCCACGCGTTGTTAAAGCCATGCTGGCCAACATGCGTGATGAACTGAGCGATGCGCTGAAGCGTTAATCCAGTTAGTTAAGCCCGGTGGCGCTACGCTTACCGGGCCTACAAAATCCCTCAGTACGCTAGAAAGGCCGCAATCCCCTTCCCACCAGCACCGCGCTCATCCACATCGTCACTGCCGCCACCAGCAGAATCACTCCGCCCGCCAGCGCAAGCGTTGTCCACCCTACCTGCCGCCACAGCACCGGCGTTTTATTGCCGCTCAGTTTGACCGCCAGCTGACGGAAGCTGTGAACCAGCAGCGCTAAAGACGAAATGGTGAGAGACGTTCCTGCCGCCATCGCCAGCGCAGAGAGCATTCCCCAGCCAAACACGCCAATCACCTTACTGAACAGCAGCACCATGATGGCCCCCGAGCACGGGCGCATGCCCATCGAGAGAACAATCATCAGCCGCGCGCGCCAGTCGTCGCCGTTCTGCAACTGTTCCTGCGTGGGCAAATGCTGATGCCCGCAGCCGCAGTGTTCATCATGAACGTGGTGCGGCGTAAAGGTTTTGAATTTCGGTTTTTGCAGCAGCACGCGCAGCTTTTTCAGCGCCCGCCAGCAGAGGATCACCCCCAGCACGCCAACCAGCGCGTAGCTCCCCTTCTCCAGCCAGAAACTGCTCATGTGCAGCTGGCGCGCGGGAAGCTGCAACAGCGAAAGCACGACAACGACGAGCGCAATCGCCACGCTGCCCTGAAGCAGCGAGGAGGCCAGCGTCAGCCCGATACTCGATTTCAGCTTCGACGGATGGGTGGCGAGCCAGGTCGCGATCACTATTTTGCCGTGCCCCGGCCCCAGCGCGTGCAGAACGCCATAGATAAAGCTGAACGC
This sequence comes from Enterobacter sp. CGMCC 5087, assembly GCF_003144775.1. Lineage (NCBI taxonomy): Bacteria > Pseudomonadati > Pseudomonadota > Gammaproteobacteria > Enterobacterales > Enterobacteriaceae > Enterobacter > Enterobacter sp. CGMCC 5087. The sequence goes on from NZ_QFXN01000150.1 coordinate 1,050, forward strand.
CAGCAGGGATCCGCCCGCTTTGGTCGGGTTCTCCGCCACCGCCTTCAGCAGGCCGCTCATCTGCTGGTTGACCTCACGCTGCCAGACAATACTTTTCATCATCACCTGCGGCCAGGCCTGCCATAGCCAGAGCGAACCGCAAACGGCTAGCAGGAGAAAGAGCGCCAGCGGCCAGAGGTGCAGCCAGCTGCGCGGTTTCCGAACCGGAGAAGAGATCACTGACATTGTAACGTCACCTCCTGCGCGAACTGTTTACCCAACTCCATGTCCTCAGGGGGTGCATCTTCTTTATCAAGCGAGATCGCAAAGTTCAGCGTCTCTTCGCTGGGTTTCGGGGTGTGCACGCCAATTTTGCAGTTTTTTTGCAGAGCGTCCGGCAGCCGTACGTCGCCGTCTTTGTCATAGCGCATGTCGACATAGTAGGTAGGATCAAAGGTGGAAAAGCGGTACGTTTGCCCCGCCAGCGGCTGCGGATGCGCCAGCGGAAGCACAAACGTCAGCACCGCCTGATGCCCTTCACGCGTCATACCGTATTCCGTTGGCCGGTTCAGAAATTTGACCTTCTGCCCGTTGTGCCAGAATTCCGTGAAGTAGTGCTGGCCGAGCACGTTAGCCATCACTTCCGCCGCCAGCTTTTTCCAGATTTCATCGCCAGGCTTCGCGTTTCCCGCATCATAGAGCAGATCGGCCGAGGTGATTTCATCCATCGTCCAGCGCATCTTCAGGCCGCTCAGCTGCGTGCCGTCGGTAACCAGCTCGGTCTGGAGGTCAATAAAACTGTGAGGATGTGCGCTGGCGGTGAAGCTGATAACCGCCAAAAATAACGCCATCGCACTTTGTTTAACTGTTTGCATCAATTCCTCACGTCAAAAATTCTGTGATGTTCCCCAGCAATCCTGAGTGAAAGGCCTGCCGGCGCGCTTTTCAGCGCTCATCCTTTAGCTATTCTTATCAAACATTCACACTGGATACCCGACAGATGATGACGACGCTTGAAATTCCATCTGTGCTTTCCAGTTCGCAGCGCCGCTGCCAGGTGCTTTTGATGCTTTACCTGCCCGATGCTGCCGTCACCGCACAGAGCATAATTGCTGCCAACGGGGTGGACGACGCGATGGCACGGCAAGATATAGCCGAGACGCGCGATGAAATCCAGCGCTATCACCGGCTGGACATCGTCACGCACCACGACGGCAGCTACCGGATTGAAGGCACAGCCCTGAATCAGCGTTTATGCCTGCTGCACTGGCTGCGCCGGGCGCTGCGGCTTTGCCCGCAGTTTGTCTCGCACCAGTTTACCCCCGCATTAAAAACCGCGCTTAAACAACACGGCATTGCGCGGCCGCTTTACGATGATGCGAACCTGCGGGCGCTGATCGGCTTCTGCTCCCGCAAGCTGCAGCGCCAGTTTGAATGCCGCGACGTCCAGTTTTTACAGCTCTATCTGCAATACTGTCTTATTCAGCACCAGCTTGGGAATACGCCACAGTTTTCTCACGTTCAGCGCAGCTGGACCCAGTCGAGAGGGGAGTATTTTACGGCCCAGGAGATCGTGCGTCACTGGAGACGTCGCGTGCCGCAGGGTGCGCACGGGGATGAACAGCTGTTTCTGGCACTGCTGTTTATGATGCTCCGCACGCCCGATCCGGTGCTCGATAAACACCAGCAGGATCAGCGCTTGCGTCGGGCCATCGTGCGCATGGTCGCCCGTTTTCGCTCGCAGACCGGGATGAACTTCAGCGATGAGCAAGGGCTGACCGATCAGCTGTATATCCATCTTGCTCAGGCGCTGGACCGCTCGCTGTTTGAGATCGGCATCGACAATAGCCTGCCGGAGGAGATCCATCGCCTCTATCCCCGGCTGTTACGCACCACAAAGGAAGCGCTGTTTGAGCTGGAAGCGGAGTTTGGGCTGCGTTTTTCTGATGAAGAGATGAGTCTTGTCGCGGTGATTTTCGGCGCCTGGCTGATGCAGGAGACCGATCTGCACGAAAAACAGGTGATCCTGCTGACGGGAGACGATAAAGCCACCGAGGACCTGATTGAACAGCAGCTTCGCGAGCTGACGCTGCTGCCGCTCAACATTCGCTATCTGACGCTGCAGGCTTTCCAGAAAGAGGGGGCACCGCGCGAGGCCGCGCTGGTTATCACCCCCTACCCTACCGTCCTGCCGCTGTTCTCGCCGCCGCTGATACATGCCGTTGAGACATTGAACGCGCAGCAGCAAGAACATATTCGCGCCATGCTGGAATCATAGCGGCGCACGAGCGGCCACTTTAGGGCGCACAACGATGGCGGGTAAGGCGACCAGCGCCATTACCCAGAAGACGCCATGCCCCAGATGCTGGTAGAGGAACCCCGCAAATACCGTCATGATCGCGATACTGCCCCCCATTGCAACCGCCGAATAGACGGCCTGCAGGCGAATAACGTCTCCGCCCTCGCGCGCAGCGATATAGCGCATCGCCGCCAGATGGCACACGGTAAAGGTGCCGCAGTGAAGGATTTGCGCCACTATCAGCCATGGCAGATCGGTCGTCCAGCCCATAATCCCCCAGCGCGCCACGCCGCACACGGCGGAAAGCAGCAGCAGGTCTCGCGCGCCAAAGCGGCGGAACAGCTTCTTGCTCAGGGCGAAAATAATGACTTCGGCCACTACCCCCAGCGACCACAGATAGCCCACTGCGGAAGCAGAATATCCCGCCCCCTGCCAGTAGATGGCGCTGAAGCCATAGTACGCCGCATGCGCCCCCTGAAGCAGACAGACACACGCCAGAAAACGCCAGCTCTGGGCCACCAGGCTCCGCCAGGCGGGCCAGCCTGCGCTCTCCTGATGGCGGCTTTCCCCTTGCGGCATCACCGACGGACGCAGCAGCATGCCCAGCAGCATTGAGGCAATACCGATACTCAGCAGGGCGAGAATGGCGCGGTAATCGTAAAGGCTGACCAGTTTACCCACCAGCGCAGAGCCAATCACAAAGGCAATAGAGCCCCACAGGCGCACGCGGCCATAGTCCATGGTGATCTGCTTTTGCCAGGTGTTCGCCAGGGCATCCGTTAGCGGCACCAGCGGTGAGAAGAACAGGTTAAAGCCGACCATCACCACCATCAGCCAGGCAAACTGGTGGCTGACCCAGAAGCAGGCAACAAAGACCAGCGTCAGCAGAGCAAGAATACGCACGGCCTTGATCAGCAAGGAGGGATCGCTGACGCGCGGGGCAATCAGCAGGCTGCCGAGGAAACGCGCCACCAGCCCGGCCCCCAGCAGGACACCGATGGTCTCAGGAGTCAGGCCGATACCCTTGAGCCAGACGCTCCAGAAAGGAAGAAAAATACCGTAGCTAAAAAAATAGGTGAAATAACTGAGCGCCAGCCAGCGCGTGGAATGCAAGACCATGAATCCCTCCCGAAATCGAGGCCATAGTCTGGCGTTAAATCAAAGCCTGCGCAAGCAACTATTAACAAGTGAATAACACGCACATTTTACAGGGCCATGGCGGCCCTGCGAAACGTCTAGCGTACAAAGACCTGATTAATGCGTTTGGAAACCAGGAAGTAGGGGATCCAGATCGATGCGCCAACAATGGAGGAAAGCGCATTGCGAATATCAGCCGTATCCAGCCTTGCGTCGAAGAGCCAGGCAGGTATGCCCACAAAATAGAGCATAAAGACAACGCCCATTAAATAGTAGGGAATGATGATCTTACGGATACCCGACTTTCTTTTAAAGAAATACCAGCCTGCGGCCGCGGTCAGTGCCACATCAATTATCATTACCGCGATACCCACGGCACCAAACAGGTTAATTCCCCCTGACTGGAAAAAGTGGAACATCGCCGCAAAGTAATTCCATGCTCCAATGGGCGTCATGATGAGGTTAATCACCAGGCCCGCCGCCGGGAGATAAAGCAGCCCGTTAATTTTCTTTTCATCTGCACGCTCACACTGATTACACAGCCCGGATTCTTTATTTGCCTCTTCTTGCTGACATGATATGCACTGCATAAATTTCCCTTGCCTAAGAAAAGAGACAATTTTACACGAAGTCTGAATTTAACATCACGCGAACGCCTGATTTATGAAGAAAAGCTGAATGGAAGAGTATGGATTTGTGTATTAATTTTAGATTGGGTCCCCTGAAAAATGAGCCAGCTATGAACACTCTACGTTATTTCGATTTCGGTCAGTCACGTCACCTGCTGCTGCTGATTGGCCGCATCGCGCTTGTCGTGCTGTTTATTATCTTTGGTTATCCAAAACTGACGGGGTTTAGCGGCACCGTACAATATATGACCTCGCTGGGTGCGCCGATGCCCATGCTGGCGGCCATTATTGCGGTGGTAATGGAAGTGCCTGCCGCTATCCTGATCGTCCTGGGCTTTTTCACCCGTCCTCTCGCGGTACTGTTTGTATTCTATACCCTCGGAACCGCGGTGATTGGGCACCACTACTGGGATATGACAGGTGATGCGGTCGTGCCGAATATGATTAACTTCTATAAGAACGTCAGTATTGCTGGCGCCTTTATTTTGCTGGCGATTGTCGGACCTGGAGCCATTTCCCTCGACCGGCGTTAAGCCATAAAAAAAGGCCGCAAGCGCGGCCTTTTTTATTTCTGCCAGGCAGAGGAATTATGCGTAAACCGGGAAGCGTGCGCAGATATCCAGAACTTTACCTTTGACGCGCTCGATAACCGCTTCGTCATTGATGTTGTCCAGAACGTCACACATCCAGCCAGCCAGCTCTTTCACTTCCGCTTCTTTAAAGCCGCGGCGAGTTACGGCCGGAGAACCGATACGGATACCGGAGGTCACGAACGGGCTCTTCGGATCGTTTGGCACGCTGTTTTTATTCACGGTGATGTTGGCGCGGCCCAGGGCTGCGTCAGCTTCTTTACCGGTCAGGTTCTTATCAACCAGATCCAGCAGGAACAGGTGGTTTTCAGTACCGCCGGATACCACTTTGTAGCCACGGTTCAGGAACACTTCCACCATCGCTTTGGCATTCTTAGCAACCTGCTGCTGATAAACCTTGAACTCAGGCTCCATCGCTTCTTTCAGCGCGACCGCTTTTGCCGCGATAACGTGCATCAGCGGGCCGCCCTGCGCGCTTGGGAATACAGCGGAGTTCAGTTTTTTGTACAGCTCTTCGTCACCGCCTTTCGCCAGGATCAGGCCACCGCGTGGACCCGCCAGGGTTTTGTGGGTGGTGGTGGTCACAACGTGAGCGTGTGGAACCGGGTTCGGGTAAACGCCAGCGGCAATCAGGCCCGCAACGTGCGCCATGTCGACGAACAGGTAAGCACCGATGCTGTCCGCGATTTCGCGCATTTTTGCCCAGTCAACGATACCGGAGTAAGCAGAGAAGCCACCGATGATCATCTTCGGTTTGTGCTCTTTAGCCTGCTTCGCCATGTCTTCGTAGTCAATTTTACCGGACTCATCAATACCGTAAGGGATGATGTTGTACAGTTTGCCGGAGAAGTTAACCGGGGAGCCGTGAGTCAGGTGGCCGCCCTGCGCCAGGTTCATACCCAGAACGGTATCGCCAGGCTGCAGCAGCGCGGTGTAGACCGCGAAGTTAGCCTGAGAGCCAGAGTGCGGCTGCACGTTTGCGTAGTCAGCGCCAAAGAGTTCTTTCGCACGGTCGATAGCCAGCTGCTCAACGATATCAACGTACTCGCAGCCGCCGTAGTAGCGTTTGCCCGGGTAACCTTCAGCATATTTGTTAGTCAGCTGAGAACCCTGCGCCTGCATGACGCGCGGGCTGGTGTAGTTTTCGGAGGCGATCAGTTCGATGTGCTCTTCCTGACGTACTTTTTCCTGCTCCATAGCCTGCCACAGTTCGGCATCATAATCGGCAATGTTCATTTCACGCTTTAACATCCGCATCTCCTGACTCAGCTAACAAGTAAATTTTGGCCTGAAAAGGCAGTCCTGTTGGACGACGGGCAACAGTATAACTGATTAGTTCTGTGATAACAGGTCTTGACAAACGATTTTACGCAAACGTTTTCCTACCCGCCACGCAAGGGTTTGAGGAATAAAGCTCTCGCTCTTTCCAGCGGATTTCTTTTCAGGTTTGTGATGCATATTTTTCATCTTGCAAAGAACCATTTACAACGCAGGGGTATTTTTTATAAGATGCATTTAAAATACATCATTAAAGTCACATCAGAAGGATGCGCTCATGCTCGACGCTCAAACCATCGCTACCGTTAAAGCCACCATTCCCCTGCTGGTGGAAACCGGCCCTAAACTCACCGCCCATTTCTACGATCGCATGTTCACGCACAACCCGGAGCTCAAGGAAATTTTCAACATGAGCAACCAGCGTAACGGCGATCAGCGCGAAGCGCTTTTCAACGCCATCGCGGCCTACGCCAGCAATATTGAAAACCTGGCGGCACTGCTGCCCGCGGTGGAAAAAATCGCGCAGAAGCACACCAGCTTCCAGATCCAGCCCGAGCAGTACAACATTGTGGGTGGCCACCTGCTGGCAACGCTGGACGAGATGTTCAGCCCGGGCCAGGAAGTGCTGGACGCGTGGGGGAAAGCCTACGGTGTGCTGGCAAACGTGTTTATCAACCGCGAAGCGCAGATCTACAGCGAAAATGCCAGCAAGAACGGCGGCTGGGAAGGCACGCGCGCCTTCCGCATCGTTGAGAAAACGCCGCGCAGCGCGCTGATTACCAGCTTTGAATTTGAGCCAGTGGACGGACAGCCGGTTGCCGATTACCAGCCGGGCCAGTATCTGGGCGTGTGGCTGAAGCCTGAAGGTTTCCCGCATCAGGAGATCCGCCAGTATTCTCTTACCCGCAAGCCAAACGGCAAAGGCTACCGCATTGCGGTGAAGCGTGAGGACGGCGGTCAGGTATCCAACTGGCTTCACAACGAAGCTAACGTGGGCGACGTGGTTCATCTGGCCGCGCCGGCGGGCGATTTCTTCATGGCGGTTGAAGCGAATACCCCGGTTACGCTGATCTCTGCGGGCGTCGGCCAAACGCCAATGCTGGCGATGCTTGATACGCTGGCGAAAGCCAACCACGGTGCGCAGGTCAACTGGTTCCACGCTGCGGAAAACGGTGACGTGCACGCCTTTGCTGATGAAGTGAAAACGCTCGGGGCGTCCCTGCCGCGCTTCACCGCGCACACCTGGTATCGTCTGCCGACGGATGCAGACCGCGCGGCCGCACGATTTGACAGCGAAGGTCTGATGAATTTAAGCCTGATGGAAGGGGCGTTTAGCGCGCCGGACATGCAGTTCTACGTCTGCGGGCCGGTGACGTTTATGCAGTATGCCGCGAAGCAGCTGGTGGAGCTGGGTGTGAACAAAGACAACATTCATTATGAATGTTTCGGGCCCCATAAGGTGCTGTAATGAAAAAGCCCCTCGTTCGAGGGGCTTTTTTTTCGCCGGGTGGTTGCACCTTACCCGGCCTACAAAACCATTGGCATTGTTAAATCGCGGCGTCGTCTTCTTCGCCGGTACGGATACGGATCACGCGCGCCACGTCAAAGACGAAGATTTTACCATCGCCGATTTTGCCCGTCTGCGCCGTGCGGATAATGGTATCCACGCAGGTATCAACGATATCGTCGCTGACCACGATTTCAATTTTTACTTTCGGCAGAAAGTCGACCATGTACTCTGCGCCACGGTAAAGCTCGGTGTGGCCCTTCTGACGACCAAAACCTTTCACTTCCGTCACGGTCATCCCGGTGATGCCGACTTCCGCCAGCGCTTCACGCACGTCATCCAGTTTGAAAGGTTTAATAATCGCATCAATCTTTTTCATGGTGGGTCCTTAAACTCTTGCCTGTAAGCTGCCTCGTAATCGATTGCTCACAGTACCATACGGCATTACTCTTTAAAATCGTTTGCTTCCAGCTCGTGGCGCGACAGCAGCTTGTAGAACTCGGTGCGGTTGCGTCCGGCCATGCGCGCCGCGTGGGTCACGTTGCCTTTGGTGATCTGCAATAGCTTGCGCAGATAGTTCAGCTCAAACTGATTCCGCGCTTCCGCAAACGTCGGCAGGGCCGTGTTTTCCCCTTCCAGCGCCTGCTCCACCAGCGCATCGCTGATCACCGGTGAGGAGGTCAGCGCCACGCACTGCTCAATCACGTTCACCAGCTGGCGCACGTTACCCGGCCAGCCTGCGGCCATCAGCCGCTTCATCGCGTCGGTGGAAAACGCGCGCACGAATGGTTTATGGCGATCGGCCGCCTGGCGCAAAAGATGGTTCGCCAGCAGCGGAATGTCTTCCGCACGCTCCGCCAGCGCCGGGATCTTCAAATTCACCACGTTCAGACGGTAGTAGAGATCTTCGCGAAACTCGTTGCGGGCCATCACTTTTGGCAAGTCGCGGTGGGTAGCGGAAATAATGCGTACGTTAATATCAATGTCGCGATTGCTGCCCAGCGGGCGAACTTTTCGCTCCTGCAACACGCGCAGCAGTTTGACCTGCAGCGGCGCGGGCATGTCGCCAATCTCGTCCAGGAACAGCGTGCCCCCTTCCGCGGCCTGGAACAGCCCTTCCCGGCTGCTCACAGCGCCGGTGAATGCGCCGCGGGCGTGACCAAACAGTTCAGATTCGAGCAGCTGTTCCGGAAGCGCGCCGCAGTTAATGGCGATAAAGGCGTTTTTACTGCGCGTGCTGGCGTTATGGATCGCCTGCGCCAGGATCTCTTTCCCGGTTCCGCTCTGGCCGTTGATGAGCACGCTGACGTCGGACTGCGCCACCATCCGGGCCTGTTCAAGCAGACGCAGCATAATGGGGCTGCGGGTGACGATGGACTCCCGCCACGCTTCATCCCCCGCCGGGGCGGCGTGTTCCAGCGCGCTGTCGATAGCCTTATAAAGCGCGTCTTTGTCCACCGGCTTGGTCAGGAAGCTGAAGACCCCCTGCTGCGTCGCGGCAACCGCATCCGGGATCGACCCGTGCGCCGTCAGGATAATCACGGGCATACCCGGCTGCTGCTTCTGGATCTCCGCGAACAGCTGCAGGCCATCCATTTCGTCCATTCGCAGGTCGCTTATCACCAGATCGATTTTCTCGCGGCTGAGGATCTTGAGCCCCTCCAGCCCGCTTTCAGCGGTGACGACGCTGTAGCCTTCGCTCACCAGACGCATCCCCAGCAGCTTTAACAGTCCGGGATCGTCATCCACCAGTAAAAGATGGGCAGGTTTACGGCTCGTCATGCTTCACATCCTCTTGTTTTGGCGTATCGCTGTCCGGTGCAGCGGATGAACTCCCCGGCTGATATTTACGCGACGAGAGCTGCCTTTCGATATCCGTCAGGTTTTCCAGCTTGCGCGTCGTGGTATCCAGCTGCGTACGTAAATGTTGCTGCTGTTGACGCAGCGTATCAAGCTCGCTGTCGGTTGACTGCTGCAGCTTGCTGTAGCGGGAGCGCTCTTCAGACAGCTGAAGCTGTAATGTCTGCCCATCGCGCCAGAGCTGGTATACCGGGCGTACCTGCACAGGAAGATTGACTACAAACGTGTCCAGCCGGGTGACATTGACGCGGCGTTCAACGGGAGTGATTTTCGCATCTGCGAGTAAAATCCCGCGCTTGAAAGCGTCCTGCCAGGTGTCGTCATCCAGCATCGCCGCCTTCGAGCGGGCGTCTACCGGCGCAAGACGCTGGGCGCAATCTATTCCGCGCAGCCAGAACAGCGGGTTGCTTTCAACGTCATGTCCTGACAGGTTCCAGATGTCGTCGCAGCGGGTTGAGAGGAAATCTGCCAGCTGGTTATCGGGCCATTTATCTTCTTGTTTATCGCTAATTGCACTTTGTGGCGCATGGGAAACACACCCTGCCAGAAACAAACAGGGCAGGCTCAGGCGAAGCGTGTTGCAGGAAAACACCGCGCGTACGGCGCGGAAAAAAACGTGTGACATACTCACCAGACATAGATTCATTTTATTGATTTTTCCGGCTCACGGGCAGTTCGATACGGAAGCAAACATCTGAACGTTCGTCCGCGGCAATGTTTAGCTCACCCTGCATGCGTCGTATGCAGTCCCGGGCGATGCTCAAGCCCAGACCGCTTCCTTTAACCGCGCCTTTCCGCTGATGACTCCCCTGGAAAAAGGGTTCGAAGATCATGGTTTTTTCGTCATCGGGGATCGGGGAGCCGGTGTTTGCGACGTCAATAAACACCCGTGAACCATTCGTATTACTTCGGATATAAATGTTACCGGATTCAGTACCATAGTGCACCGCATTGGAGTAAAGATTATCCAGAACGCTCATCAGCAGCATGGGTTCAGCCAGGCACGCAGGCGCATTCAGCTCGACGCCGGTATGCATCATTTTAGCTCTTGCTGGCAAGCTGTGGGCGGAGATCACCATATCCACCAGCGGCTCAATTTCAACGTTTTCCAGTACGACCGCCCCGTCAGCCAGCTTGCGGTTGTAATCCAGCAGTTGCTCAATCAGCTTTTGCAGATTGCGGCTGCTGTTATCCAGGATCTCGACAATTTCTTTCTGTTCTGGCGTAAGGGGCCCGGCCACTTCGTCCGCCAGCAGCTCCGTCCCTTCGCGCATGCTGGCCAGCGGCGTTTTAAGCTCATGAGAGATATGGCGCAGGAACTGATGGCGCTGTGATTCGAGCCACGCCAGGCGCTCGGACAGCCAGATAATGCGCTGGCCTACGGATCGCAGCTCGCGCGGACCTTTAAAGGCTACCGTATCCCCGAGCGATTTCCCCTCCCCCAGACGGTTGATCATACGCTGAATACCCTTCACCGGGCCGATGATCATGCGGGTAAAGAGCAGAACCAGCCCCAGGCTCACCAGGAACAGCACCAGCGCCTGCCAGCCAAAGAACTGGCCACGCTCGGCAATCTCCTGCTGGAGCTGCTGGCCGCGAGAGAAAATCACCGCGCGCGTTGACTGCACCATCTCGGTGTTGGCGCTGGCAAATGCTTCGAGGCGCGCGGCGGCGGCGGCATCCGGGCCGCTGTTGCTGCACTGCAGCTGCGCGAGATCGTTCAAATCCTGACGTAACGCCTGATACAGCTTGTCATCAGGCAAGACCCCCGCGTGAGCGTCCAGCATTTCGCTGTAGCGTTTACGCTGACTCTGATAAACCTTTTCCAGCGTCCGATCGTCAAGCACGCAATACTGACGATAGCTACGCTCCATCTCCAGCGCGGCGTTGGTCATTGCTTCACTGCGTCTGGCGTCGATGAGCGTCGTGCGGTTGGTCAAAGCCGCCTGCGCGCTCAGCGCGTTCAGGCTTTGCCACGCCTGCCAGGCAAGGATCAGCAGCGGCAGCAGGATCAGCAGGAAGGCCATCATGACGAGCTGCCGCAGGGAGCGGGGGAAAACGGGCCAGCGTTTCAACGCATTACTCTCTTAATGGGGATTTACGCAGAGCGTAACTGAGTCTGCCCTTCAGATACAACAAAGCCGGGTAAAAACCCGGCTTTGTCATGGAATGAGGCGGTGCCTAACTCGACGTTTCGCCCTGGCCTGATAAAGCATCGCTATGATCAGTAGTTGGACGGCAGGCACCTTTTTGTGCGTCATTCGAAGTTTATGTAGCGCGTCCCGAAGGGGCTGACATAAGAAGGTGAATGAGCCACTGGTTAATATTATGCAACACCCGTGCCAGAATGCAAAACAAAATATTAACAGTTTGAAATATATGAGTTTTACTCGTTTAGCCTGTTAATTATCGGTTGAATGATTTCCAGGCTAACTGTCGCTATTAAGCAACACCTTAACGGGAACCTTTACTGCCACATATAAATCAATGAGTTAAATGTCGCCTTTTGGAGACAGTTGGATTGCGGGTCTGTCGCGTAATTGCGACACAAATAAAAAAGCCCGGTGGAGCTTTCGCTTACCGGGCCTGGAAGGGTGTGAGGCTAAAACTTAACCCAGCTGCTTACGCGCGTTGCGGAAGATACGCATCCACGGGCTGTCCTCGCCCCAGTTTTCCGGGTGCCAGGAGTTGCTCACGGTACGGAACACGCGTTCCGGGTGCGGCATCATGATGGTCGCGCGACCGCTTTCGCTGGTCACCGCCGTAATACCGTTGGCGGAGCCGTTCGGGTTAGCCGGGTAGGTTTCAGTCACCTTGCCGAAGTTATCGACAAAGCGCAGCGCCACCAGGCCTTTGCTCTCCAGCTGAGCCAGATGCGCAGCATCACGCACTTCTACCTGACCTTCACCGTGGGAAACGGCGATTGGCATCTGAGAACCGACCATCCCCTGCAGCAGCAGAGACGGGCTTTGGGTCACTTCCACCAGGCTGAAGCGCGCCTCGAAGCGGTCAGACTGGTTGCGCACAAAGCGCGGCCAGGCTTCGCTGCCCGGGATCAGCTCGCGCAGGTTAGACATCATCTGGCAGCCGTTACACACGCCCAGCGCCAGGGTCTGCGGACGGTGGAAGAAGGTTTCGAACTCGTCGCGGACGCGGCTGTTGAACAGGATGGACTTCGCCCAGCCTTCGCCCGCGCCCAGCACGTCGCCGTAGGAGAAGCCGCCGCACGCCACCAGCGCCTGGAAATCTTCCAGACCGGTACGTCCGGCCAGCAGGTCGCTCATGTGGACGTCGATAGCGTCAAAGCCCGCGCGGTGGAAGGCAGCCGCCATCTCAACGTGGGAGTTAACGCCCTGTTCGCGCAGCACGGCCACTTTTGGACGCGCGCCGGTCGCAATGTACGGCGCAGCGATATCTTCGTTAATGTCGAAGGAGAGCTTCACGTTCAGGCCTGGATCCTGATCATTCGCTTTCGCGTTATGTTCCTGATCGGCACATTCCGGGTTATCACGCAGGCGCTGCATCTGCCAGGTGGTTTCCGCCCACCACATGCGCAGCGTGGTGCGGCTTTCGCTGAATACCGCGTGACTGTCTGCTTCAATCACGAAGCGGTCGCCCTGAACGGCTTTGCCCAGATAGTGCACGCAGTCTGCCAGACCGTGCTTCGCCAGAATCGCTTCAACCGCGTCGCGATCCGCCGCGCGCACCTGAATCACGGCGCCCAGCTCTTCGTTGAACAGCGCCGCCAGACGGTCTTCGCCCAGCGTCGCAATGTTCGCTTCCACGCCACAGTGGCCGGTGAAGGCCATCTCTGCCAGGGTCACCAGCAGGCCGCCGTCGGAACGGTCGTGGTAGGCCAGCAGCTTACGCTGCGCCACCAGCGCCTGAATCGCGTCGTAGAAGCCTTTCAGCTGGGCCACGTCACGCACGTCGGCTGGCTTGTCGCCGAGCTGGCGGTAAACCTGCGCCAGCGCGGTGGCACCCAGCGCGTTGTGGCCTTTACCCAGGTCAATCAGCAGCAGGGCGTTGTCTTCTGTCGCAAGCTGCGGCGTAACGGTGTGACGCACGTCTTCCACGCGAGCAAACGCGGTGATGACCAGCGACAGCGGAGAGGTCATCTCGCGCTGCTCGCTGCCTTCCTGCCAGCGGGTTTTCATCGACATGGAGTCTTTGCCCACCGGAATGGTCAGACCGAGGGCAGGACACAGCTCCTCGCCCACCGCTTTCACGGCTTCATACAGGCCAGCATCTTCGCCAGGGTGGCCGGCAGCGGCCATCCAGTTGGCGGAGAGCTTGATACGTTTGATATCGCCAATCTGCGTCGCGGCGATGTTGGTCAGCGCTTCACCGACCGCCAGACGGGCAGAAGCAGCGAAGTCCAGCAGCGCCACCGGGGTACGTTCGCCGAGAGCCATCGCTTCGCCGTAGTAGCTGTCGAGGCTCGCGGTGGTCACGGCGCAGTTAGCGACCGGGATCTGCCACGGACCGACCATCTGGTCGCGCGATACCATACCGGTCACGGTGCGGTCGCCGATGGTCACCAGGAAGGTTTTCTCTGCCACAGCAGGCAGGTGCAGCACGCGGTTGACCGCTTCTGCCACGGTTATGCCCTGGCGATCCAGCGCTTTGCCCGCCGCTTTACGGGTGGTTACGTCGCGGGTCATCTTCGGCGTTTTACCGAGCAGAACGTCGAGCGGCAGATCGATCGGCTGGTTGTCAAAGTGGGTGTCGCTTAAGGAAAGGTGCTGCTCTTCGGTCGCTTCACCGATGACGGCATACGGCGCGCGCTCGCGGCGGCACAGCTCGTCAAACAGCGGCAGCTGGTCGGCAGCAACCGCCAGCACGTAGCGCTCCTGGGATTCGTTACACCAGATTTCCAGCGGGCTCATGCCCGGCTCATCGCTCAGGATGTCACGCAGGTTGAAACGCCCGCCGCGGCCGCCGTCGCTTACCAGCTCCGGCATGGCGTTGGACAGGCCGCCCGCGCCCACGTCGTGAATGAAGAGGATCGGGTTAGCGTCGCCCAGCTGCCAGCAGCGGTCGATCACTTCCTGGCAGCGGCGCTCCATTTCAGGGTTGTCGCGCTGCACGGAGGCGAAGTCGAGATCCGCATCAGACTGGCCGGAGGCCATAGAAGAGGCCGCTCCGCCGCCCAGACCGATGTTCATCGCCGGGCCGCCCAGTACGATCAGCTTCGCGCCGACGACGATCTCGCCTTTTTGCACGTGATCGGCACGGATGTTGCCGATCCCGCCCGCCAGCATGATCGGCTTGTGGTAGCCGCGCAGCTCTTCGCCGTTGTGGCTGTCCACTCTCTCTTCATAGGTACGGAAGTAACCGTTCAGCGCCGGACGACCAAATTCGTTGTTAAACGCCGCGCCGCCCAGCGGGCCTTCGGTCATGATATCCAGAGCGGTCACGATACGCTCTGGCTTGCCGAAATCTTCTTCCCACGGCTGTTCAAAGCCCGGGATACGCAGGTTAGAGACGGAGAAACCGACCAGACCCGCTTTAGGTTTAGCGCCACGACCGGTCGCACCTTCATCACGGATTTCACCGCCGGAGCCGGTCGCCGCGCCCGGCCACGGAGAGATCGCCGTCGGGTGGTTGTGGGTTTCCACTTTCATCAGGATATGCGCGGGCTCCTGATGGAAGTCATAGCGCCCTGCTTCACGATCGGCGAAGAAGCGGCCCACCTCGGAACCTTCCATTACCGCGGCGTTGTCTTTATAGGCAGACAGCACGTGGTCAGGAGTTTGCTCCATGGTGTTTTTGATCATTTTGAACAGCGACTTCGGCTGCTGTTCGCCGTCAATAATCCAGTCGGCGTTGAATATCTTGTGGCGGCAGTGCTCAGAGTTAGCCTGCGCGAACATGTAGAGTTCGATGTCGTTCGGGTTACGGTTGAGCTTAACAAACGCATCCTGCAGGTAATCAATTTCGTCTTCTGCCAGCGCCAGGCCGAGACGCAGGTTGGCGTCAATCAGCGCCTGACGGCCCTGCCCCAGCAGGTCTACGCTCTGTACCGGCGCAGGCTGATGGTGAGAGAAAAGCTTCTGCGCGTCATCGAGAGAGGCAAATACGCTCTCCATCATGCGATCGTGCAGTTCAGCCGCAACCGCCTGCCACTGCGCGTCGCTCAGGGTAGAGGCTTCCACATAGTACGCCACGCCGCGTTCCAGACGGTTAATCTGGCTCAGGCCACAGTTATGGGCGATGTCGGTGGCTTTGGAAGACCAGGGGGAGATGGTGCCCGGACGAGGCGTCGCAAGGATCAGTTTGCCGGTTGGCGTATGGCTGCTCAGGCTTGGGCCATACTTGAGCAGGCGTTCCAGCTGTACGCGCTCCTCTGCATTCAGGGGGGCATTCAGGTCAGCAAAATGGACATACTCAGCGTAAATATTGCTTACCGGAAGGTCGGCCGCCTGAAAACGTGCCAGCAGTTTAGTGATACGGAAGGCAGACAGTGCAGGCGAACCACGCAGAATTTCCATCATAAGTCTCTCGTCTTCGAAGCGCCGGGGCGCTTACAGTGTGCGCAAGGGGGGAAAACGGGCGTCATTATAGAGAATCCTGAGCGCCGACGAAACCGTTTGCGTCGAAATAAAATTTGCACAGAGATTTAACAATAGATGTGACCTGTCTCTCTAATTGGTTGCCAAGTGGCGCAAGTTTACGCAAAATGCCGCTCATTCAATGGCAAACCTTATGATTAACATGGCTACAGCAGACTGAGGCAACCGGCGTCGCAGAGAATTAACTAATTGAAAAAATTAAAGATTAATTATCTGCTCATCGGCATTGTAACGTTGCTGCTGGCAGTGGCCCTCTGGCCTTCCATCCCCTGGTTCGGCAAAGCCGAAAACCGTATCGCCGCCATTCAGGAGCGGGGGGAATTGCGCGTCAGTACCCTCAACTCTCCGCTGATTTACAGCGACGTCAACGGCAAAATCACTGGCCTGGATTATGAACTGGCACAACAGTTCGCCGATTATCTTGGCGTGAAGCTTAAAATCACCGTCCGCCAGAATATCAACGAGCTGTTTGACGACCTCGATAACGACGATGCTGATATGCTCGCCGCCGGGCTGGTGTATAACAGCGAGCGCAGCAAGAACTACCAGCCAGGCCCGACCTACTACTCCGTTTCTCAGCAGCTGGTTTACCGCGTCGGGAGCCTGCGCCCGCGCTCGCTGGCGTCAATTAACGATCGGCAGCTGACGATTGCGCCCGGCCACGTGGTGATTGACGATCTGCGGGAGCTCAAGGAGAAGAAATATCCCGACCTGAGCTGGACGGTGGATCCGAAACTCGGCACGACGGAGCTGCTGGAGCAGGTAAAAGATCAGAAGGTGCCCTACACCATCGCCGATTCGGTCGCGATCAGCCTGTTCCAGCGGGTGCATCCTGAAATCGCCGTGGCGCTGGACGTCACCGACGAGCAGCCCGTGACCTGGTTTAGCCAGCTTGATGACGATCAGACCTTCTCTGCCGCGATGCTTGATTTCTTTAACACCATCAATGAAGACGGTACCCTGGCGCGTCTGGAGGAGAAGTACCTCGGGCACGGTGATGACTTTGACTACGTTGACACCCGCAGCTTCCTGCGCGCGGTAGACAGCGTCCTGCCGGACCTGCAGCCCTTGTTCGAAAAATACGCCCAGGAGATTGACTGGAAACTGCTGGCGGCTATTTCGTATCAGGAATCCCACTGGGATACCCAGGCCACGTCGCCCACGGGCGTACGCGGTTTGATGATGTTAACCAAAAATACCGCGCTGAGCCTGGGCGTGAACGATCGTACCGATGCCGAACAGAGCATCAGCGGCGGCGCGCGCTATCTGCAGGATATGATGGCCAAAGTACCGGAAACGGTGCCGGAAGAAGAGCGGATCTGGTTTGCGCTGGCGGCCTACAATATGGGCTACGCGCATATGCTTGATGCGCGAGCGTTGACGGCCAAAACGAAAGGTAACCCGGACAGCTGGTCAGACGTTAAGCAGCGCCTGCCGCTGCTGAGCCAGAAGCCATGGTATAACAAGCTGACATACGGCTACGCGCGCGGACATGAAGCCTACGCCTACGTGGAAAATATCCGTAAATATCAGATTAGCCTGGTCGGGTATCTGCTGGAGAAAGAGAAAGAGGCGACGGAGGCCAAACAGCTGGCTCAAAGCTACCCGGTCGTGGCGCCGGACGAGCTTAATCGTCCGACAGCTTCAATACTGCCTTTTGCTGCTTTTTCTGCTGACGGCGCATTCGAAAGAAATCGCTTAATAGCCCCGAACACTCTGGTGCAAGCACCCCACCGATAGTCTTCACCTGGTGGTTCATACCCGGGTGACCCAGCACGTCCATCAGCGAACCGGCCGCACCGGTTTTTTCATCCCGCGCCCCGAAAACCAACGTCCCGATCCGGCTGTGCACCATCGCGCCGGAGCACATCACGCACGGCTCCAGCGTCACATACAGCGTGGTATCAAGCAGGCGATAGTTTTGCAGCACCAGACCGCCCTGGCGAAGCGCCATGATTTCGGCATGCGCAGTAGGATCGTGGCGGCCAATAGGACGGTTCCACCCTTCGCCAATCACCTGATTGTTATGAACCAGCACCGCGCCCACGGGCACTTCGCCCTCGTCCCAGGCGCGTTGAGCCAGCGTCAGCGCGTGGCGCATCCAGTATTCATGATTGTGTTCAGGGTTGGACAAAGGCTGATACTCCAGTCGAAAAGCGGGCGGCATTATACACGCCAGTTTTAGAGAAGACTATTCGAGTTGCTGAAGTTCGCCTGATGGCGTGACGCGCCAGCGGTGCTGGCAAAAATAGAGCAGCGGGTTGTCCTGCTTGCTGTCGCTGTAGCCGCTGTACAGGCGCAGCGGCGTACCGATGCGTTTCTCCAGCTGGACCACTTTTTCATGCCCCAGACAGCGCAGGGTCAGCACCCAGCCGCCGTAACCGCGGGCAATTTGCGTGGCGATAAGATTCACGCGCGGAAGCCAGGGGGTATCAAAGTAGACCTGCTCCACCAGCGTCTGCGGGGAGCCGGTAATAAGCCAGATGTCGGCATCGTTCGCGTCGAGGTAGCTGGTCAGGCGCGCCTGCACCACCGGAAAGGCGGCGACGTGGCCGCGAAACCAGTGCGCAAAATCCTTTTCGAGCTGCTTGAGCCGCGCTTCGCTGTGCCCAAAGGTACATCCCCACAGCAGCAAACTCATCGGCCATCGCGCCGCACGGCCTTTCACCAGCAGCGCGATACCGATAACCGGTAAGAGCGGCAGCACGAGCAGCGCATTCAAAGGCTGACGCCGCAGCAGGTAACGCATAAACGTACCAAACATATCCTGCTGATGCAGCGTTCCATCCAGGTCGAAAAAGACAACGCGACGCGCGTGATTTGCCAAACCTTACTCCTCTGGGTCGTTGAAACCTAACAGCCAGGTAAACAGGAACCCGGCGATCACCGCTACTAAATAGCCTAACAGATAGAGCATCACTTTTCCGGTCACGATGGTTAATGCCAGCGGTAAACCGGAAAGCCCAAAGGTGATAACGGTAGCGACTTTCCAGTAGCTGATCAGCGCCCCGCCTACCGCGCCCCCCAGACAGGCGGCGAGGAACGGTTTACCCAGCGGCAGCGTAACGCCGAAAATCAGCGGCTCGCCAATGCCGAGCAGTCCGACCGGGAGCGCGCCTTTAATCATTTTTTTCAGACGCGCGTTGCGGGTTTTCATCAGTACGGCAATCGCCGCGCCGACCTGCCCCACCCCCGCCATCGACAGGATAGGCAGCAGCGCGTTATAGCCGTGCGCCTGTACAAGCTCGACGTGGATCGGCACCAGCCCCTGGTGCAGGCCGGTCAGCACCAGCGGCAGGAAGGTACCGGAAAGCACGGCGCCCACCAGCAGCCCGCCTCGGTCGATAGCCAGAGACGCACCGTGAGCGATGGCTTCAGAGATCCATCCGCCTAGCGGCTGGAGGGCCACAATCGCTACGCTACCGGTAATCAGCGTGGTCAACAGCGGGTTGAGAATCAGCTCGATCGAGCCAGGCAGAACCGCGCGCAGCCTTTTCTCGATCCAGCACATCAGGATGACAACCAGCAGCACGGCGATTACACCACCGCGGCCCGGCTGGAGCGCCTCGCCAAACAGCGTGATCTGCGCCAGCTGCGGGCTGGACAAGATGCCCGCCATGACCCCGCCCATCGCCAGCGATCCGCCAAACACCTTCGCGGTATTCACCCCGACCAGAATGTTCATGATGGCGAAAACAGCGCTGCCGAAGATCCCCAGAATCCCCAGCAGATTCGGATACTGCGTGGCGAAATCCCCCACAATATCCGGTCGCTTGAGGATGTTGATGATCCCGGTGATCAGGCCTGAGGCAATAAACGCCGGGATTAGCGGAATGAAGACGTTTGCCAGCTGACGCAGCGCATCGCTCATGGGGGCTTTGTATTTGGCCTTCGCCTGCGCCCTGGTGCGTTCCGCATCGTTAATCGACGCGCTCGCGCTAACGCCCATCAGCGAGCGCATGGCATCAACAACCTGCGCCGCTTTCCCCGGCCCGACGATCAGCTGATGCTGCTGCCCCTGTTTAACGTAGCCGCTGACGCCGGACAGCTGCTTCAGGCGCGGCACGTCGAGCTGGTCGTCGTTATGCACCTCGACGCGCACGCGCGTCATGCAGTTTTCGAGACGTTGAATATTTTTTTCCCCACCGATCCCCTGCAGGATATCGCTGGCGAGCGCTGCTGTTTTGTCCATAGACGCCTCTGTTAGTTTTCTAATGCCGCCCGTAAGAAGCCGCTATGCGCATCGAGTTTGGCTCTCGCGGCCGCCGCATCCAGCCCGCTCAGGATCATCAGAATGGCCGGTTTAACATCGTGATCGGTCTGCCTGAGCACCGCTTCTGCCTCTTCACGGCCTGCACCTGTCGCCTCCATCACCATGCGGCAGGCTCTGTCCACCAGCTTGACGTTGGTGGCCTGCATATCCACCATCAGGTTCTGATAAACCTTGCCGAACTTCACCATCGCGCCGGTGGAGATCATATTGAGCACCAGCTTTTGCGCGGTCCCGGATTTCAGGCGCGTGGAGCCGGTGAGCGCTTCCGGCCCGACAACCGGAGAGATAGCAATAGCGGCCACCTGCGCAATCGGGGAGCCCGGATTACAGGAGATGGCCACCGTCGTGCAGCCCGTCCGGTTGGCGTATTCCAGCCCGCCAATGACGTACGGGGTGCGCCCGGATGCCGCCAGCCCGACCACCAGATCCTTCGCGGTCAGATTCAGATCCTTCAGGTCATCCTCGCCCAGCTGTGCATTGTCTTCCGCTCCTTCAACGGCTTTCAGCAGCGCACCGGGTCCACCGGCAATCAGCCCAACGACCAGACCGTGCGGCACCCCAAAGGTTGGCGGACATTCTGACGCATCCAGAACCCCAAGACGCCCGCTGGTGCCCGCTCCCATGTAGATAATACGACCGCCGGCCTTAAGGGCTTCCGCCGCCGCATCGACAGCTTTCGCCACCTCGGGTAATGTCTCTTTCACTGCCTGCGCGACCAGCGTATCCTGTTGATTAAAGCGGTTAACCAGCTCCAGGGTGGAGAGCGCATCCAGATCCATGGTTTGTGGGTTACGCGTTTCAGAAACAAGTGAGCCAAGATTCATTTTTGTACCTCAAGAATTTTTAATTCATAATAATCACACTATAATGGAATATAAAATTCATTCAGGCGAGCAAAATTCGTATTTGCGCAGATAATCACATTTTCGCCAGGAGACCCTATGAACTGTTTAATTCGCATTCGCCAGCGCTATGCTGGCTTTGCCCAAAGCGACAAAAGGCTGGCGGATTTTCTGCTTTCTCAACCCGATCGCGCGCGCCATCTCAGCTCGCAGCAGCTGGCGAGTGAGGCCGGCGTGAGCCAGTCCAGCGTAGTGAAATTTGCCCAGAAGATTGGCTTTAAAGGGTTCCCCGCCCTCAAGCTGGCGATCAGTGAAGCGCTGGTCAGTAACCCCAACCCGCAGTCCATGCCGGTGCATAATCAGATCCGCGGCGATGATCCGATGCGGCTGGTTGGCGAAAAGCTGATCAAAGAGAACGTGGCGGCCATGCATGCGACGCTCGACGTGAATACCGAAGAGAAGCTGCTGGAGAGCGTGGCGATGCTGCGCGGCGCGCGGCGGATCATCCTGACCGGTATCGGCGCGTCCGGACTTGTGGCGCGTAACTTCGGCTGGAAGCTGACGAAAATTGGGCTTAACGCCATCGTCGAGCAGGATATGCACGCCCTGCTGGCGACCGTACAGGCGATGGATCCTGACGATCTGCTGCTGGCCATCTCTTACTCCGGCGAGCGCCGTGAAATCAATATGGCCACCGATGAGGCCCTGCGCGTCGGCGGTAAAATTCTGGCGATCACCGGTTTTACGCCGAATGCCCTGCAGCAGCGGGCAACGCGCTGTTTATATACCATTGCTGAAGAGCAGGCCACGCGCAGCGCGGCTATCTCGTCCACCAGCGCGCAAATGATGCTGACGGACCTGCTGTTTATGGCGCTGGTGCAGCAGGATCTGGAGCGCGCGCCCGAACGCATTCGTCACAGCGAAGAACTGGTAAAGAAACTGGTTTGACGCGTATAATGCCCGCCCGGTTTGTGTTGTTTCTGAGAATTTCCTGATGGCGCTGTTAATTACCAAAAAATGCATTAATTGCGATATGTGCGAGCCCGAATGCCCGAACCAGGCGATTTCGATGGGCGACAGCATTTATGAGATTAACAGCGACCGCTGCACGGAATGCATCGGCCACTATGAAACGCCGACCTGTCAGAAAGTGTGCCCGATCCCGAATACCATCCTGAAGGATCCGGCCCACGCTGAGAGCGAAGAGCAGCTATGGGATAAGTTTGTCCTGATGCACCACGCGGACAAACTTTAACTTTCGATGATCACCGTCGCGCTGGCATAGTGGCGTTCATCCGCGATCGTCACGTGCATATGATTCACCCCCAGCTTTTCCGCCAGCTTCTGCGCTTCTCCCCACAGACGCAGGCTCGGTTTGCCCAGCTCATCGTTAAACACTTCGAACTGATTAAACGCCAGGCCGTTACGAATGCCGGTCCCGAAGGCTTTGGCCGCCGCCTCTTTTACCGCAAAGCGCTTTGCCAGAAAGCGCACCGGCTGCTGATGCGCTTCCCAGATGGCCCACTCGTTATCGCTCAGAACGCGTCTTGCGAGGCGATCGCCGCTACGGGCGATCACCGCTTCAATACGGGCTATTTCAACGATATCGGTGCCTAAGCCCAGAATGGCCATTACTGACGCGCTTCCTGCATCAGGCGTTTCATTTCTGAAACCGCCTCTTTCAGGCCGCTCATCACCGCGCGGCCAATGATGGCGTGGCCGATGTTCAGCTCGTGCATTTCTGGCAGTGCGGCAATGGCCTTCACGTTGTGGTAGGTCAGGCCGTGACCGGCGTTAACCTTCAGTCCCAGGCTTGAAGCATACGTGGCCGCTTTGGCAATACGCTCCAGCTCTTTGGACTGTTCGGCATCATTTTTGGCATCGGCGTAGCAGCCGGTGTGGATTTCGATATACGGTGCGCCCACGTCGGCCGCCGCTTTAATCTGGGCGAAATCGGCGTCGATAAACAGAGAAACCAGGATACCGGCATCCGCCAGGCGCTTGCAGGCATCGCGCATTTTGTCGAGCTGACCGGCCACATCCAGGCCGCCTTCGGTGGTTACTTCCTGGCGTTTTTCCGGCACCAGGCAGCAGAAGTGCGGCTGGGTCTCGCAGGCAATCGCCAGCATCTCTTCGGTGACCGCCATCTCCAGATTCATTCGGGTGTCCAGCGTCTGACGCAGAATGCGCACGTCGCGGTCAGTAATGTGGCGACGGTCTTCACGCAGGTGAACGGTAATGCCGTCGGCGCCAGCCTGTTCAGCGATAAACGCCGCCTGAACCGGATCGGGATACGCCGTGCCGCGCGCGTTACGCAGCGTGGCGATGTGATCGATGTTGACGCCTAACAGTAATTCAGCCATGACAATCCTCGGTTTTCTTTTCGATTCTGTGGTCTAACGTTTCGGCACAAACTGCCTGAATAATTCGCGGCTCTTTAAGGGCTTGCCGCCAAGATACGGCTTGAGGGCAATCCGGGTAAAGCGTTTTGCTGCGCGCAGGGTGTCCAGATCGGGAAACTCGCGCTCGTACAGCGCCCGGAGCTGGCGACCGGTAAAGGTGCTGTTGTCTATCACGATACTGGCAATGAAACCTTTTTCTTCGCGGTAGCGGTAGGTCATGGTGTCTTCTATCTCGTCACCGCTGCCCGCGCAGTGCAGAAAATCTACGCCGTATCCGAGGTGGCCCAGCAGCGCCAGTTCAAAACGACGCAAGGCGGGTTCGGGCGTGCCGGTTCCGCCAGCCAGCGCCTGGATACAGTGCAGATAATCGAAGAAAACTTCAGAGAAACGGGTTTCATGTTCAAGAACGCGTGAGATGAGTTCGTTGACATACAGACCGCTGTAGAGCGTGATGCCGGAAAGAGGAAGCGCCAGAGAGACGGCTTCGGCACTGCGCAGGGTTTTCACTTCCCCTCGCCCACCGAAGCGTACCAGCAGCGGCGTGAAAGGCTGGAGGGCGCCCTTCAGGTTAGAACGTTTGGAACGTGCGCCTTTCGCAACAAGGCGCACGCGGCCCGACTCTTCCGTGAAGACGTCCAGCATAAGGCTGGTTTCGCTCCAGGGACGACTATGCAGGACAAAGGCGCGCTGCCATCCATCCATATACGCGTCGTCTTAAGTTACTGGTCTTCGCCGTAACCGAGGCTGCGCAGAGCACGCTCATCATCGGCCCAGCCAGATTTCACTTTCACCCACAGTTCGAGGTGAACCGGCGCTTCGAACATCTCCATCATGTCCTTACGGGCTTCAATGCCGATAGTTTTGATCTTGGCCCCTTTGTTGCCGATAACCATCTTCTTCTGCCCTTCGCGCTCTACGAGGATCAGGCCGTTGATATCGTAGCCACCGCGCTCGTTGGTCTGGAAACGCTCGATCTCTACCGTTACGGAGTAAGGCAGTTCAGCCCCCAGGAAACGCATCAGCTTTTCACGGATGATTTCAGACGCCATAAAGCGCTGAGAGCGATCGGTGATGTAGTCTTCCGGGAAGTGATGAATTGCTTCCGGCAGATGCTTACGCACGATGCCCGCGATGGTATCCACGTTCAGACCGGTCTCTGCAGACAGCGGAACGATGTCGAGGAAGTTCATCTGGCTACCGAGCCACTGCAGATGCGGCAGCAGGTCGGCCTTTTCCTGCACGTTATCAACTTTGTTGACCGCGAGGATGACCGGCGTTTTGCCGTCACGTAGCTTGTTCAGCACCATCTCGTCGTCCGGCGTCCAGCGGGTGCCTTCCACAACGAAAATCACCAGCTCTACATCGCCGATCGAGCTGCTCGCCGCCTTGTTCATCAGGCGGTTGATGGCGCGCTTCTCTTCCATGTGCAGGCCAGGGGTATCGACGTAGATCGCCTGATACGCGCCTTCAGTATGGATGCCGACGATGCGGTGACGCGTGGTCTGCGCCTTACGCGAGGTGATAGAAATCTTCTGCCCGAGCAGATTATTCAGCAGGGTGGATTTGCCAACGTTCGGACGTCCGACGATGGC
The DNA here is from genome assembly GCF_003144775.1 of Enterobacter sp. CGMCC 5087. Lineage (NCBI taxonomy): Bacteria > Pseudomonadati > Pseudomonadota > Gammaproteobacteria > Enterobacterales > Enterobacteriaceae > Enterobacter > Enterobacter sp. CGMCC 5087. The sequence continues at coordinate 26,013 of NZ_QFXN01000150.1, forward strand.
AATAAATCCGCAATAGGTTTTATCTTCGCTCATTCCAGCTCCAGCATTTTTAACGCCTGTTCGGCGGCAGCCTGTTCAGCCTTACGACGGCTTGAACCTGTGCCCACCACCGGTTCACTCAGGCCACTGACCTGGCAATGGATGGTAAATTCCTGATCGTGCGCTTCGCCACGCACCTGTACCACCAGATAAGACGGCAGCGGGAGATGACGACCCTGCAAATATTCCTGCAGACGCGTTTTCGGATCTTTTTGTTTATCGCCCGGGCTGATTTCGTCCAGACGGGTCTGATACCAGTTCAGGATCAGCTTTTCTACGGTCTGGATATCGCTGTCCAGGAACACACCACCAATTAATGCTTCGACCGTATCGGCAAGAATAGATTCACGACGGAAGCCGCCGCTTTTCAGTTCACCCGGTCCAAGACGCAGACATTCGCCCAGCTCAAATTCGCGAGCGATTTCCGCAAGGGTATTACCCCGAACCAGCGTGGCACGCATGCGGCTCATATCACCCTCGTCCACACGCGGGAAACGATGATAAAGCGCATTCGCAATCACGAAACTTAAAATAGAGTCGCCTAAAAACTCGAGACGCTCATTATGTTTGCTGCTGGCACTGCGGTGGGTTAATGCCTGTTGCAACAACTCCTGATGATGAAAAGTGTAGCCCAGCTTCCGTTGAAGCCGATTAATTACGATGGGGTTCATGCGATACCAATAAATGAATGCGTCAAAAATGCAGCACACGAAACCGACCTGAGAAAACCAACGCGGTTTCGTGTGCCGTGGCACCCTTGCAGGGCCAACCTTAAACTTCGGGGGAATATTCTATACACAACGACAGGGGATGTCGTTAGTTCGAAGAGATTTATCGTGGAAATAATTCACGTAGCCGCTAATTAAAGCGGCTACGCGTTCATTTATTGAGAATTAATGGATTCCGCCGATACGATTCAGGCGTACACCGGTCGGCCATTCGCCTTCCTGCTTCTCAAAACTCATCCAGATGGCGGTGGCTTTGCCGACCAGATTCGCTTCCGGCACAAAGCCCCAGTAACGGCTGTCCGCAGAGTTATCGCGGTTGTCACCCATCATGAAGTAATGTCCTGGCGGTACAATCCAGCTCGCCAGCTGCTGGCCAGGCTGGCGATAGTACATACCCAGCTGATCCTGCGCGATTGGCACGGTGAGGATTCGGTGCGTCACATCGCCCAGCGTCTCTTTGCGCTCAACCAGACGGATGCCGTCCTCTTTGGTTTCACCTTTCGGTACCTGGAAGAATCCGCTGGTCGCTTCGCCGCCGTTACGACGGGCAAAGGTCTGCACAAAATCACTTGGCTCAACGTTTGAGTAAGTGATTGGCAGCGCGTTTTCACATGCGGTACCGGAGCTGCAGCCCGGCTGAACGGTGACTTCTTTCGCAACCGGATCGTAAGTCACTTTATCACCCGGCAGACCTACCGCGCGCTTGATGTAGTCCAGGCGCGGATCTTCCGGATATTTAAACACCACGATGTCGCCACGTTTCGGATGACCGGTTTCGATCAGCGTTTTCTGGTAGATAGGATCTTTAATGCCGTAGGCAAACTTCTCTACCAGAATAAAATCACCAATCAGCAGCGTTGGCATCATTGAACCTGATGGGATTTGGAACGGCTCGTAAATAAACGAACGTACCACCAGCACAATTGCCAGCACCGGAAATACCGAGGCACCCGTTTCCAGCCAGCCCGGTTTCGGGCCGACTTTCTTCAGGGTTTTCACGTCAATCCCATCGCCAGTGGCTGCCTGTGCGGCAGCCTGACGTTCACGACGTTTTGGGGCGAAGATAAACTTATCCAGACACCACAGCAGACCTGTCACCAGGGTAGCAATGACCAGGATCAGGGCAAACATGTTCGCCATGCCAACTCCTTAGGGTTATTTGCCGTCTTTACCAACATGAAGAATGGCAAGGAATGCTTCCTGCGGCAGCTCGACGTTACCGACCTGCTTCATACGCTTCTTACCTTCTTTCTGCTTCTGCAGCAGCTTTTTCTTACGGCTGACGTCACCGCCATAGCACTTCGCCAGAACGTTTTTACGCAGCTGTTTCACGGTTGAACGCGCGATAATGTGGTTGCCAATCGCCGCCTGAATCGCGATATCGAACTGCTGACGCGGGATCAGATCTTTCATTTTCTCAACCAACTCGCGGCCACGGTACGGCGCGTTGTCGTTGTGGGTGATCAGCGCCAGCGCATCCACACGCTCGCCGTTGATCAGCACGTCCACACGCACCATGTTGGAGGCCTGGAAGCGTTTGAAGTTGTAATCCAGTGACGCATAGCCACGGGAGGTCGACTTCAGACGGTCGAAGAAGTCGAGAACCACTTCCGCCATTGGGATTTCATAGGTCAGCGCCACCTGGTTACCGTGGTAAACCATGTTGGTCTGCACGCCACGCTTCTCAATACACAGCGTAATGACGTTACCCAGGAATTCCTGCGGCAGCAGCATGTGACACTCTGCGATAGGCTCACGCAGCTCCTGAATGTTGTTCAGCGGCGGCAGCTTGGACGGGCTATCGACGTAGATCACTTCTTTCGAGGTGGTTTCAACTTCATAGACTACGGTCGGCGCCGTGGTGATCAGATCCAGATCGTATTCACGCTCCAGACGCTCCTGAATGATCTCCATGTGCAGCAGACCGAGGAAGCCACATCGGAAGCCGAAGCCCAGCGCCGTTGAGCTTTCTGGCTCATAGAACAGGGAGGCATCGTTCAGGCTCAGTTTACCGAGCGCGTCACGGAAGTTTTCGTAGTCGTCAGAGCTGACAGGGAACAGACCCGCGTAGACCTGCGGTTTCACCTTTTTAAAGCCTGGCAGCGCTTTATCTGCCGGGTTACGCGCACCGGTCAGGGTATCGCCCACCGGCGCGCCGAGGATGTCTTTAATGGCGCAGACCAGCCAGCCTACCTCGCCGCATCTCAGCTCGGTACGGTCAACCTGTTTTGGCGTGAAGATGCCCAGACGGTCGGCGTTGTAGACCTGTCCGGTACTCATTACCTTGATTTTGTCGCCTTTACGCATGGTGCCGTTTTTAATACGCACCAGAGAGACAACGCCCAGATAGTTATCGAACCAGGAGTCGATAATCAGCGCCTGCAGCGGGGCATCCGGATCGCCTTCCGGGGCCGGAATGTCACGCACCAGGCGTTCCAGCACGTCGGTCACGCCGACACCGGTTTTAGCAGAGCAGCGCACGGCATCGGTCGCGTCAATGCCGACAATATCTTCAATCTCTTCCGCTACGCGCTCAGGATCGGCGGCTGGCAGGTCGATCTTGTTCAGAACCGGCACAACTTCGAGATCCATTTCCATCGCGGTGTAGCAGTTTGCCAGGGTCTGGGCTTCAACGCCCTGCCCGGCATCCACCACCAGCAGCGCGCCTTCACAGGCCGCGAGCGAGCGTGAAACCTCATAGGAGAAGTCAACGTGGCCTGGGGTGTCGATAAAGTTCAGTTGATAGGTTTCACCATCAGCCGCTTTGTAATCAAGCGTAACGCTCTGCGCCTTGATGGTGATACCGCGTTCGCGTTCCAGGTCCATGGAGTCCAGAACCTGGGCTTCCATTTCACGATCAGACAGGCCACCGCAAATCTGGATAATACGGTCAGACAGCGTCGACTTACCGTGGTCAATGTGAGCAATGATCGAAAAGTTACGTATGTTCTTCATATAGTTAAATAATTATGCCTTACGAATTCCTGGAGGCCGCTGTTCTTAGCCTGACGTTTTTCAGTGCGAAAACGCAGCATTCTACACTACATCCTCGCTACCTGGAAATGCACTTAGAAGCACGTATAACGTGAAGAAAGGCCGTTTTCTGTTTTAGGGTGTAAAAAATGATAAAGCCCGATGGATCACCGGGCCTCTGAAGAGAGCGTTTCAACACGAAGCTGGTCTGGTGCCAGCCCAACGCTGAGAATGACAGGCTGCCACTCCTCGCGCGCGGCAAGCGTCGGAGATAGCCCTTTGGCAAGCCAGAATCCCCCCACGCCACCCAATGCGGCACCGCACATAGCGGCCACATCGGTACCAAACAGCATCTGAAACAGGCCACCCATGATAAACAGGCCGACCAGCGGAGAGAGATACACCAGCATAGCGGAGCTGAGCAGGCTGCCTTCCGCGATGCCCAGTTCCACCTTCTGCCCCGCCATCAGCGGCTGTTCGCTTGGCACAGAAATCGTGTGCGATGTTTGTGGCCCGAGCTTATTCAGCACGCGGCTGCCGCAGCCAGCGCGGGATGCGCAGCTATTACATGAGGCTTTTACATCGCAGCTCACCAGCGCAATGCCGTTCTGCCAGGAGACAACCGTCGCCCACTCTTTGATCATTGTGTAGCCCTGAATTTAATGCTGTCGGAGATGCGCTTCGCCGTCTGCGGAGGGAGTTCTCCCACAATGGTGATCTCTGCGTTATCGCGTACCGTTGTACTCACCGTACGGCGCCCGGTACGCAGCATTTGTTCAGCGCTGTTTGCCGTTGCGCGATTGATATTCACAGAGAAGCTGAACAAACCATCCGAATAGAGACGCGATTCTACCGGCGTTTCAATCGTTGGCAGCTGACGACGGCTGCTGGACACTTCGCTAAACCCTTGCGGGATCCAGGCAGGTACCCAATTGAAATTAACAGAATCCCCGGCAGGAACAGAAAGCAGCGGCGGCAGGCTGGCCTTAGCCAGATTCTGCATGCTGTTGCCAACCTGATTGTTCACGCTGAAGGAGATAACCCGGAACTGTTCCAGCGTTTCACCGTCACGGTCGAGCAGGTCAACACGCATGGGGAGTTTGGTTTCGGCATCAATCCAGACGATATAGCTGTAGCGCGTTCCGTCCCGGGCAACAACGCGAATTACCTCGCACAGTCTGTCCGCGATGCGGGTACGCCCTACCGAAATAAAATCGTAGTAAGGGGCAAGCCGTTTAAAGTCGGTATAAATGAGTGACGGCAGAGAATCAACGATATAGTCGCCATTCAGCGTGAAAGGCTCCAGGCCTGGCTCGAAATAGCTGATTTCGTTACCACGCTGAACCACTTCCCGACGCGGGCCATCCATCTGTAAAAGCTGGGCGAGCGGCTGGTTATCAAGACGGGCATGGCGATAGCGTAACGACTCGACGCCCTGCTTATTAATGCTGATAAATGCCAACTCGTAATTGAGTGACTGGCTGGCCAGATTCATTTGCTGCAACAACGCCCCGGATGAAACATCAGCCGAGGCGTTGGCAGAGAAGAACAGGCTACCCGCCATCAGAGACATGGCGAACCAAAGTTGCTTCATTACTGCGATTGCGTTCCTAAAGTTTGGTTTCCGGGCACCTGCACAGCCGCTTGCTGTGTCTGCGCCTGCTCAAACTGAAGCTGTTCAGAGTGCAGACGACGCTGCAACTCGTAATCCTGCAACATCGCATTAATGCGACGGCGCTGCTCCTGAACCTGCTGTTGCTGACCGCCGCTGGCGGATGCATCAGCCGGTACGCCCAGGCTTACCGGGCTGGCCTTGCCCATCATCGGCAGTGTGTTAAACACTGGCGCTTCTGGCTGCTGATTAGTTTCAGACTGAGTATTATAGTGCTGGACGCCAACAATAACTGCAAGCGATACGCATGCAGCCACACCCATTTGGGTAAGCTGGCTGGCCCACGGACGCACCTTTTGCCAGAACGGCATTTTCTGCCACTGGTGAGGCGCGGGTTGAGCTTCAGGAATCAGCGGAGTGGTCTGATGAACAGGCTCATTCTCAATCGCCGCCATGACGCGGGCTGAGATATCGAAATGGAGAACCTCGCCGGTGTCACCGCGAAGGGTGTCACGGATGAGATGGTAACTCTCCCAGGTCTCTTGCATTTCGGGTGAATGAGACAGCTCATTGAGCAGCTCACTATCCACCGTTTCACCATCCATTAAAGCGGAAAGTTTTTCTTTCTGCATGCCTAATACCTTTTCCAGTATCCCGCTATCGTCAACGCCTGATAAGCGGTTGAACTTTATTATCAATAGCTTCTCGCGCACGGAAAATTCGCGAACGTACCGTGCCGACCGGACAATCCATGATAGCGGCTATCTCTTCATAGCTCAGACCATCCAGCTCCCGTAACGTAATTGCCATACGTAAATCTTCCGGGAGCGACTCGATCGTGCGAAAAACGATTTGTCTCAGTTCTTCTGACAACATTAAGTTCTCAGGGTTCGAAATTTCTTTCAATGCGCCGCCACTTTCGAAGTTTTCGGCGTCTATTGCGTCCACATCACTTGAAGGCGGACGACGACCCTGAGCGACCAGATAATTCTTTGCCGTATTGACCGCAATACGGTACAGCCAGGTATAAAAAGCACTATCTCCCCGGAAAGAATCCAGCGCGCGATAGGCCTTAATAAAAGACTCTTGCACCACATCAGGCACATCGCCTGACGGTACATAGCGGGAAACCAGGCTCGCCACCTTATGCTGGTAGCGGACCACCAGTAGGTTAAAGGCTTTCTGATCTCCCTTCTGGACCCGTTCAACCAGGACCTGGTCCGTTAACTGCTCGCTCATCCGAGGTAATGTCTCCCCAAACCTAAATTCCACGCGTTATCGAAACGCCACTCTAAAATACCGCACTTTGAGCAAGCACCAATTAGAGTGTCTGATCTTCAATAAGTTCCGTAACGCCTTTGTTTTTGTTCATCGCGCCGCAGACTGTTCATTTTCTCTCATTATAAGTCTGTTCACGATACGCACCACTTTCTGACAAGAAACATCTTTTTCCCGCCAGAAGAGTAACGCAACACAGGCTTTATTTCACCACAAAATCTGACGCTAACGATCTGCTTCGCAAAATAATTTCACTCATTTACCCTCCATTTACCTCCGCTTACGCGTTTAGCCATTGCGACAGCCTCTAAAAAAATACGTGCGATATATCGCATTCGAGTGCTATTCTGACCCAACACTGTTTAGTAAATTAAACAACAATCATGAACACAACATCTGAACTCCATTGTGATGTACTGATCATCGGCAGCGGCGCTGCCGGTCTCTCTCTGGCGCTGCGCCTGGCCGAGCATCAAAACGTTATCGTTCTGAGTAAAGGACCGATAAGTGAAGGTTCCACGTTTTATGCCCAGGGCGGCATTGCCGCCGTGTTTGATGAGACAGACAGCATTGCTTCCCACGTCGAAGATACGCTGATTGCCGGGGCCGGGATCGTGGATGCACACGCCGCAGAGTTTGTCGCCAGCAATGCCCGTCACTGCGTTCAGTGGCTCATCGACCAGGGCGTCTTATTCGATACTCAGGTTCAACCCAACGGTGAAGAGAGCTATCACCTGACTCGCGAAGGCGGCCATAGCCACCGCCGCATCCTGCACGCAGCGGATGCCACCGGAAAAGAAGTGGAAACCACGCTTGTCAGTAAAGCGCTGAACCATCCTAATATTCGGGTTCTCGAGCGAAGCAATGCCGTTGATCTGATTATCTCCGACAAGATTGGCCTGCCCGGCACGCGTCGCGTGGTGGGCGCCTGGGTCTGGAACCGTAATAAAGAGAAGGTGGAAACCTGCCAGGCGAAGGCTGTAGTCCTGGCGACGGGCGGCGCCTCTAAAGTGTATCAGTACACCACGAACCCGGACATTGCCTCCGGAGACGGTATCGCGATGGCCTGGCGCGCCGGCTGTCGGGTGGCGAATCTTGAGTTCAATCAGTTCCACCCAACCGCCCTGTTCCACCCTCAGGCGCGCAACTTCCTGCTGACGGAAGCCCTTCGCGGTGAAGGCGCTTATCTGAAACGCCCTGACGGCTCCCGTTTTATGCCCGACTTTGACGCCCGGGGTGAACTGGCCCCGCGCGATATCGTTGCCCGCGCCATCGATCATGAAATGAAGCGCCTTGGCGTGGACTGCATGTATCTCGATATCAGCCATAAGCCAGCAGAGTTCATTCGCCAGCATTTCCCGATGATTTACGAGAAGCTGCTCGGTCTGGGCATTGATTTAACGCGCGATCCGGTGCCGATTGTGCCAGCCGCCCACTATACCTGCGGTGGCGTGATGGTTGACGATCATGGACGTACCGATGTGGACGGACTTTATGCTATCGGAGAGGTCAGCTATACCGGGCTTCACGGCGCGAACCGTATGGCCTCTAACTCGCTGCTTGAATGTCTGGTGTACGGCTGGTCGGCCGCGGAAGACATCACCAAACGCATGCCCTACGCCCGCGAGACAGACCGCCTGCCTGCCTGGGATGAAAGCCGCGTGGATAACCCGGACGAGCTGGTCGTGATCCAGCACAACTGGCATGAGCTACGGCTGTTTATGTGGGACTACGTGGGGATTGTGCGCACCACGAAACGACTGGAACGCGCCCTGCGCCGCATCACCATGCTGCAGCAGGAAATTGATGAATATTATGCCAATTTCCGCGTATCGAATAACCTGCTGGAGCTGCGCAATCTGGTACAGGTTGCCGAGCTGATCGTTCGCTGCGCGATGATGCGTAAAGAGAGCCGCGGGCTGCACTATACGCTGGACTACCCGGATCAGCTTGCGGAGTCCGGCCCGTCAATCCTCGCCCCGCAGGTTTACATAAACAGATAAAACGCCTGGGTCAGGGCAGTGTAATCTTCGGAATAACGCTGGTCTGGCCCACGGATCACCATTCGGTCATTAAAGCATTCACCCTCTTTTGGCGAGAGCGCCAGCAGCACGCGGTGCGGCAGTCGGCCTTCCGTATCCGAAATATCGGTACGCAGACGTAGCGTCCAGCCGATCTCCTGCGCGATACCGATGAACGTGTTGCCGGTACTCTCAGGCAGGACCACGCAGAAAAAACCTTCTTCGGAGATGAGTTCTGCCGCACTGGTGAGCAGCGCTTTATGATCGAGGGAGCCGGTATAACGCGCCTGTTCACGCTCGGGTGTCCCGCACTCAACGCCGGGCGCGTAGTAGGGAGGGTTGCTGACGATCAGATCGTAACGCGCGGTTTGTTCAGACGCCCAGGTCAACACATCGGCGCATTCCACTTTCATGCGGGCACCCCAGGGGGATTCGGCCATATTGTCACTCGCCTGCTCTGCGGCCTGTGCATCCAGTTCGACGGCATCAATTGTGACATGCTCTTCCGTACGCTGCGCCAGCATCAACGCCACCAGCCCGCTGCCGGTACCGATATCAAGAATACGCTTAACACCTGCGACAGGCGCCCACGCTCCCAGTAAAATACCGTCTGTACCGACCTTCATGGCACAGCGATCGTGGGCGACAAAAAACTGTTTAAACGTAAAACCATCGCGGCGCAGCTGCGCTTTGAGTTGAGACATGTCAGGGCAACCTTCTAAGTGAAACTGGAGTAGCATAGGGGAAAGCGAAGTGGCCGAAAAGCGATATCCATACAAACAGATGAAGATTACAGCCGTAACGTCTATAATCAGCGCCCCACACAGAGGTAGAACATGACTGTAACGACTTTTTCCGAACTTGAACTCGATGAAAGCCTGCTCAATGCACTTGAGAGCAAAGGCTTTACACGCCCGACCGCCATTCAGGCAGCGGCCATTCCGCCTGCGCTTGAGGGCCGCGATGTGCTCGGTTCTGCGCCAACCGGCACGGGGAAGACAGCAGCCTATTTGCTGCCTGTGTTGCAGCATCTGCTCGACTTTCCGCGTAAAAAATCTGGCCCGCCGCGTATTTTGATCCTGACGCCTACGCGCGAACTGGCAATGCAGGTTGCCGATCACGCGCGTGAACTCGCGGCAAATACTCATCTGGATATCGCCACCATCACCGGCGGCGTAGCGTACATGAACCACGCCGAAGTGTTCAGCGAAAACCAGGACATCGTCGTTGCGACGACGGGCCGCCTGCTGCAGTACATTAAAGAAGAGAACTTCGACTGCCGCGCGGTTGAAACGCTGATCCTCGACGAAGCCGACCGCATGCTGGACATGGGTTTCGCACAGGATATCGAGCACATTGCAGGGGAAACGCGCTGGCGTAACCAGACGATGCTGTTCTCTGCCACCCTCGAAGGGGAAGCGATCAAAGACTTCGCAGAGCGTCTGCTGGAAGATCCGGTGGAAGTCTCGGCGACGCCGTCCACCCGCGAGCGTAAGAAGATCCACCAGTGGTACTACCGCGCGGACAACCTTGAGCACAAGGTCGAATTGCTGAAACACCTGCTCAAACAGGAAGATGCACTGCGCACAATCGTATTTGTGCGTAAGCGTGAGCGCGTGCACGAGCTGGCTGAAATGCTCCGTAACGCCGGGATCAACAACTGCTATCTTGAAGGCGAGATGGCGCAGATCAAGCGTACCGAAGGGATTAAGCGTCTGACCGATGGTCGCGTTAACGTGCTGGTTGCGACTGACGTTGCCGCACGCGGGATCGACATCCCGGACGTCAGCCACGTCATTAACTTCGATATGCCGCGCAGCGGAGATACCTACCTGCACCGTATTGGTCGTACCGGCCGCGCGGGCCGCAAAGGGATTGCGATTTCACTGGTCGAAGCGCATGACTACCTGCTGCTGCAGAAAATTGGCCGCTATGTTGATGAGCCGCTGAAAGCGCGCGTTATTGACGAACTCCGCCCGACCACGCGTGCGCCGAGTGAAAAGATGACGGGTAAACCGTCCAAGAAAGCGCTTGCAAAACGTGCTGAGAGAAAAGAGAAAGAAAAAGAGAAACCGCGCGTGAAGCAGCGCCACCGCGATACCAAAAATATTGGTAAGCGCCGTAAGCCAAGCTCTGCCGCACCAGAGACGAAAACTGAAGAGTAAAAAAAAGCCGGGGAAATCCCCGGCTTTTTTATTCCCCCCGTAGCTGAAGCCTTACAGGCTTTCAGTAAAGGTACGGGCGATAACGTCGCGCTGCTGTTCTGGAGTCAGTGAGTTAAAGCGAACCGCATAGCCAGACACGCGGATGGTCAGCTGTGGGTATTTTTCTGGGTGCTCAACGGCATCCATCAGCGTTTCGCGGCGCAGCACGTTAACGTTCAGATGCTGACCCCCTTCCACGCGCACTTCAGGCTGCACTTCCATAGGAACTTCACGGTACTCGATTTCGCCCAGTTTGTTTACCGGTACGATTTCATCTTCAGCAAAACCCGCTTTCGCAACGACGCAGCGCGCTTCGTTCTTCTCGCTGTCCAGCAGCCAGAAAGAATTGAGCAGATCGTCATTTGCAGCTTTAGTAATCTGGATACCTGTAATCATGTGTTGCCTCCCTTAGGCTACATTAACTGGTGTCGGCCTCTTGCGGCCAATTGGTAAAACCATTGTTTCTTGTGTGTATATATAACATTCACACCCCGGTGATTTATTGATTTAAATCAACAAAAACACCAACCACATAAAGAGTGTGGTTTGAATTTCTTGTTTTAGATCAATTTCGCAGTCTTACCAATTCAACTTACCCTGTATCTTTTCAAAATAAATTTTGCCACTTAGCACCTATTTCAGCGCGTAATTTTGTTCACCGGGGTGAAACAGGTAAGCTAGTCAGAGATTGAGATTCGCAGGAGAGCGAGATGACGACACCTTTAACCTGGCATGACGTGCTGGCCGAAGAAAAGCAGCAGCCTTATTTTATCAATACGCTCAGCACCGTTGCCGCTGAGCGTCAGTCCGGACAGACGATTTACCCGCCGCAGAAAGACGTGTTTAACGCCTTTCGCTACACCGAACTGAGCGATGTGAAAGTGGTCATTCTAGGCCAGGATCCCTATCACGGCCCCGGGCAGGCGCATGGGCTGGCGTTTTCCGTTCGTCCGGGCGTGGCTATCCCCCCTTCTCTGCTCAACATGTATAAAGAGCTTGAAGCAACCGTGCCCGGTTTTACCCGACCAAACCACGGTTACCTGGAAAGCTGGGCGCGCCAGGGCGTGCTGTTACTGAATACGGTGCTTACCGTACGGGCGGGTCAGGCGCACTCGCACGCCAGTCTGGGCTGGGAGACGTTTACCGATAAAGTCATCAGCCTGATCAACGAGCATCGTGAAGGGGTGGTGTTTTTACTCTGGGGTTCTCACGCGCAGAAGAAAGGGGCGATTATCGATCGTCAGCGTCATCACGTGTTGAAAGCACCGCACCCATCACCGCTGTCTGCACATCGCGGTTTCTTTGGCAGTAATCATTTTGTTCTGGCGAATGAATGGCTGGAAAAACGTGGCGAAAAGCCGATTGACTGGATGCCTGTATTACCGGCAGACAGCGAGTAGTTAGAGTTTGTATGCCCGGCTCACCGGGCATACAAAAAGCACAATGGATTATGCCTTATTCTGGCGCCACCATTCGGCCAGCAGTACACCAGTCGCAACGGATACGTTCAGACTTTCCACATTGCCTGTTCCGTCGATAGAGACACTCAGATCCGCACTGGAGAGCGCCGCGTCAGACAGACCATCACGTTCCTGCCCCAGCACCAGCACCATTTTGCGCGGCAGCGTCGCTTTAAACAGCGGCGTACCGGCATGGCTTGAGGTGGTCACGATGGAATAACCCGCTTTACGGAACTGCTCGAGGGCGTCCAGAACGCTGTCGCCGGTGATCGGCTGTACGTGCTCGGCTCCGCCTTCCGCAGTACGGATCGCGGCACCGGATTCCAGCAGCGCGGCATCCTGCAACAGCACGCCTTTCACGCCAAAGTGCGCGCAGCTACGCATCATTGCGCCCAGGTTGTGCGGGTTGCCCACATCTTCCAGGGCCAGCACGCAATCATCGGCATCCGCCTGGCTGACCCACTGCTGCACAGTCGTGCCGTTACGCTTTTTGATCAGGAAGCAGACGCCGCCGTGGTGTTCAGTGCCGGACGCTTTGGTCAGCTCGGCATCATCAACCACGTGGTAGGCTTTACGGTTCGCGGCCATCCAGCGCAGCGCTTCTTTGAAGCGCGGGGTCACGCTCTGGATAAACCAGGCGCGGACGATACACTCAGGACGGCTCAGGAACAGCGCCTGGCAGGCGTTCTCGCCATACACGCGGGTCTCTTCCGCACGCTGACGGCGCAGCACTTCCGGGTCGATAAAGCTTTTACCGCTGATACCGCCGTGATCGGCTTTTTCCGGCGTCTCATCGCCAGGGGCGCGAGAAACGGTGCGCCACGGGGAGGCGTTATCACGTGAGAAGTCATCACGCGGACGATCGTCGCGTGGACGGTCACTGCGTGGGCGGTCGGAACGCGGACGGTCATCGCGTTTGCGATCGTCACGTTTGCGGTCATCACCGCGGTTATTTCTGTCATCGCGGGCGGGGCGACGGCCACCGTCTGCACGAGAAGACGCCGGACGCCCGCCACCTTTTCCGGTACGCGGATTTTGGGTGCGTTTATCAGAGTCATCATCACTGCGGACATACATCACTTTGACCTTGCCGCTTTTGTTTTTCATTTCGTCGTTCATGCTTTTCTCCACCAGCGCTGCGCGAAGCGCGCAGATTACCCGATGTGCCAGCGCATAGCCATAATTTCGTACAAAAGCCTGTGACTATTGTTCTCATTGAATAAAACGCATTGTTGTTTCAAACAGGCTCATTGATAATATGTAACATATTAGAAACATTATCGGCGTTGTGCCGCTGTCCCACGGCTCTATCAGAGGTTAGTTATGAATACCGTATGTGCCAACTGTCAGGCTCTTAATCGCATCCCGGACGATCGGATGGAAGATGGTGCGAAATGCGGACGTTGTGGCCATGAATTATTTGATGGCGATGTCATTAACGCGACGGGTGCTACGCTGGACAAACTCCTCAAGGACGATCTTCCTGTCGTGATCGATTTCTGGGCGCCATGGTGCGGCCCATGCCGTAGCTTCGCGCCGATCTTCGAAGATGTGGCCGAAGAGCGTAGCGGAAAAATGCGGTTCGTTAAGGTCAATACCGAAGCCGAACCCGAACTGAGCGCCCGTTTTCGTATTCGCAGCATACCGACCATTATGATTTTTAAAAATGGTGAAGTAATCGATATGCTCAACGGCGCGGTTCCAAAAGCGCCTTTTGAAAGCTGGTTAAACGAGTCTCTGTAACATTCTCGGGGCACGTCTTGTGCCCCGCTCCCGCCTCTGCGAAAATAGCGTTTTTCCTGCATTTCGCCCATGACTGATAACGCCGTTCTTAAATTACGCGCCGAACGCCTCGCGCGCGCCACCCGACCTTTCCTCGCCCGAGGCAACCGTATTCGCCGCTGTCAGCGCTGCCTGTTGCCGCTGAAGGTTTGTCTGTGCGAGACGCTGGCGCCGAGTACGGCACAGAGCCGTTTTTGTCTGGTCATGTTCGATACCGAGCCGATGAAACCCAGCAATACGGGGCGTCTTATCGCCGATATTCTGCCGGATACCGCCGCGTTTCAGTGGTCCCGTACGGAGGCGCCTCAGGCCCTGCTCGATTTAGTGGCCAGCCCCGACTATCAGCCTATGGTCGTCTTCCCCGCGTCATATGCAGGTGTAGATCGCCAGGTGCTTTCAGCGCCGCCATCCGGTAAACCACCGCTGTTTATCATGCTGGACGGTACCTGGACCGAAGCGCGAAAAATGTTTCGCAAAAGCCCGTATCTCGACGCGCTGCCGGTGATTTCTGTCGATCTTTCCCGCGTCTCCGCCTACCGCCTGCGTGAAGCGCATGCTGACGGGCAATACTGCACCGCCGAAGTGGCGATTGCGCTTCTGGATTTAGCGGGAGATACCGCTGCGGCTGGTGCCCTGGGCAACCATTTCTCTTGCTTCCGGGAGCGCTATCTGGCGGGAAAAAGCGTTCATAAGGGCAGCGTCACAGCGCCCGAGCCAGAAAGCGTTTAAAATCATCAGGTCGCTTGCATTTACAGGAGGCCTGCATGAGCCAGCGAGGGTTAGAAGCGCTACTTCGTCCTAAATCCATTGCCGTTATCGGCGCATCAATGAAGCCGGATCGTGCTGGCTATCTGATGATGCGTAATCTGCTGGCCGGGGGATTTAATGGCCCTGTCATGCCCGTCACGCCGTCCTATAAGGCAGTTCAGGGAGTGCTTGCATGGCCTGATGTACAAAGCCTGCCTTTCGTGCCGGATCTTGCCGTACTTTGTACAAACGCGAAGCGCAACCCGGAACTGCTGGAATCACTCGGCAAGAAAGGGTGTAAAACCTGCATAATTCTCTCGTCTCCGCCTGAACAGAAAGCCGAGCTTCTGGCCTGCGCCAGCCGCTATCAAATGCGCATTCTCGGGCCAAACAGTCTGGGCCTGCTTGCCCCCTGGCAGGGGCTGAATGCCAGTTTCTCCCCGGTTCCGATCCGCAAAGGCAAACTGGCATTTATCTCGCAGTCGGCTGCGGTATCGAACACCATCCTCGACTGGGCGCAACAGCGTGAAATGGGATTCTCCTACTTCATTGCCCTAGGAGACAGCCTGGATATCGACGTTGATGAGCTGCTGGATTTTCTGGCGCGTGACGGCAAAACCAGCGCGATCCTGCTTTATCTTGAGCACCTCAGCGACGCGCGTCGTTTTGTCTCGGCTGCGCGAAGCGCTTCACGCAATAAGCCGATCCTGGTGATCAAAAGCGGACGCAGCCCTGCGGCACAGCGTCTGCTGCATTCTCATTCCGGCATGGATCCCGCCTGGGACGCCGCCATTCAGCGCGCGGGGTTGCTGCGGGTACAGGATACGCACGAGCTTTTTTCCGCCGTTGAGACGTTAAGCCACATGCGCCCGTTGCGCGGTGAGAAGCTAATGATTGTCAGTAACGGTGCGGCCCCTGCCGCGCTCGCTCTGGACGAGCTGTGGCGGCGCTTCGGCAAGCTAGCAACGCTGAGTGAAGAGACGCTGCAGCGCCTGAAAGAAGCGCTTCCGACCAGCGTGACGCCCGGCAATCCGCTTGATTTGCGCGATGACGCCAGCAGCGACCGCTATATCAGGGCGATATCCATTCTGCTGGATAGCCAGGATTTCGATGCGCTGATGATTATCCACTCCCCCAGCGCGGTCGCGCCGGGCAGTGAAAGCGCGCGCGCGCTTATTGATGCCGTGCGCAACCACCCACGCGGTAAATACGTTACCCTGCTCACCAACTGGTGCGGTGAGTTTTCCTCTCAGGAGGCACGGCGCTTGTTCAGCGAGGCCGGGCTGCCAACCTACCGCACGCCGGAAGGCACCATCACCGCATTTATGCATATGGTGGAATATCGCCGCAACCAGAAACAGCTGCGTGAAACACCGGCTTTGCCGGGGAATCTGACGGCGAACACCGTCGACGTTCACCGGCTGTTGCAGCAGGCCATTGAAGAAGGCGCGACCTCGCTTGATACGCATGAGGTCCAGCCCATTCTGGGCAGCTACGGGATGCAAACCCTACCGACCTGGATCGCCAGCGACAGCGCAGAGGCCGTGCATATAGCCGAACAGATTGGCTATCCGGTGGCCCTGAAGCTCCGCTCCCCGGATATCCCGCATAAGTCTGATGTTCAGGGGGTTATGTTATACCTGCGTACGGCGACTGAGGTGCAGCAGGCTGCTGATGCTATTTTCGACCGGGTAAAAATGGCCTGGCCACAGGCAAGGATCCACGGATTGCTGGTGCAAAGCATGGCCAACCGCGCAGGGGCTCAGGAATTACGGGTGGTGGTTGAACACGATCCTGTCTTCGGACCGCTCATCATGCTGGGAGAGGGTGGCGTTGAGTGGCGCCCGGAGGAGCAGGCCGTGGTGGCGTTACCGCCGCTGAACATGAACCTGGCGCGTTATCTGATCATCCAGGCGATCAAAAGTAAAAAGATCCGTGGCCGGAGTGCGCTGCGCCCGCTTGATATTGCCGGGTTAAGCCAGTTCCTGGTGCAGGTCTCTAACCTGATTGTGGATTGTGCAGAGATCCAGCGGCTGGACATTCATCCGCTGCTGGCCTCCGGCAATGAGTTTACGGCGCTGGATGTGACCCTGGATATCGCACCATTCGAAGGAGACAGAGAGAGCCGTCTGGCGATCCGCCCGTATCCCCTGCAGCTGGAGGAGTGGGTTGAGATGAAGAATGGAGAACGCGCCTTGTTCCGCCCTATTCTGCCGGAAGATGAGCCCCAGCTGCGGGCTTTTATCTCTCAGGTCACGAAAGAGGATCTTTATTATCGCTATTTTAGCGAAATCAACGAATTTACCCACGATGATTTAGCCAATATGACCCAGATCGACTACGATCGAGAAATGGCGTTTGTTGCCGTTCGTCGCTCCGATAAGGGGGATGAGATCCTCGGCGTCACGCGTGCGATTTCTGACCCGGATAACGTCGATGCGGAGTTTGCGGTGCTGGTGCGCTCCGATCTTAAAGGCCTGGGTCTTGGGAGACGGCTGCTGGAAAAACTCATCAGTTATACGCGAGATCACGGATTGTTACGCCTTAATGGCATTACTATGCCTAACAATCGCGGTATGGTGACCCTGGCGCGAAAACTCGGGTTTGACGTTGATATTCAGCTGGACGAAGGTATTGTGGCCTTGTCCCTCAGTCTGACATCAGCAGACAAACGCGAGTAAGCTACTGGAAATGTTACCCACTTTGGACGGGACTGGTGGTATCATTGTCCGCTTATGTTGTTTGCATGGTACAGACAACCCTTCAATGAACAGAGAAGAAACGCACTGTGATGTTGTCAAAATTTAAGCGTAATAAACATCAACAACACCTTGCTCAACTACCGAAGATTTCTCAGTCAGTTGATGATGTAGAGTTCTTTTACGCTCCCGCTCATTTTCGGGAGACGCTGCTGGAAAAGATTGCCAGCGCCACGCGACGCATTTGCATTGTAGCGCTCTATCTTGAACAGGATGAAGGCGGGCGCGGGATCCTGAACGCGCTCTATGAAGCCAAACGTCAGCGTCCGGAACTTGATGTTCGCGTGCTGGTAGACTGGCATCGCGCTCAGCGTGGCCGTATTGGCGCTGCTGCGTCAAACACTAATGCCGACTGGTATTGCCGCACGGCGCAGGAAAATCCTGGCGTTGATGTGCCTGTTTATGGCGTCCCGGTTAATACCCGTGAAGCGCTCGGCGTCCTTCATTTCAAGGGATTCATCATTGATGACAGCGTGCTTTACAGCGGCGCAAGTCTGAATGATGTTTACCTTCATCAGCTCGATAAATATCGCTACGACCGCTACCATCTGATCCGTAATCCGCAGATGGCCGATATCATGTTTAACTGGGTTGATAAAAATCTGGTCCATGGACGCGGTGTTAATCGCCTTGACGATCCCGAACGCCCTAAAAGCCCGGAAATCAAAAACGATGTTCGCGCCTTCCGCCAGGAGCTACGTGATGCGGTCTATCATTTCCAGGGCGATGCGAACAACGAAGAGTTATCCGTTACCCCGCTGGTAGGGCTCGGCAAATCAAGCCTGCTGAACAAAACGATCTTCCATCTGATGCCGTGCGCGGAGCAGAAACTCACCATCTGTACGCCGTACTTTAACCTTCCTGCCGTGCTGGTGCGTAATATCATTCAGCTGCTGCGCGACGGTAAAAAAGTGGAAATCATCGTTGGCGATAAAACTGCAAACGACTTCTTCATTCCTGAAGATCAGCCGTTCAAAATCATCGGTGCCCTGCCTTATCTCTATGAGATTAACCTGCGCCGTTTCCTGAGCCGTTTACAGTATTACGTAAACACTGACCAGCTGGTTGTGCGTCTCTGGAAAGATGAAGACAACACTTACCATCTGAAAGGAATGTGGGTCGACGATGAGTGGATGCTGCTGACCGGTAACAACCTGAACCCACGCGCGTGGCGACTGGATCTGGAAAACGCTATCCTAATCCATGACCCGCAGCATGAGTTAGCCGCAAAACGTGAACGTGAGCTGGAGCTGATTCGCACACATACCACTGTGGTGAATCACTACCGCGAACTGCAGAGCATTGCCGATTACCCGGTGAAAGTCCGCAAGCTTATCCGCCGCTTGCGTCGTATTCGTATCGACCGACTTATCAGCCGTATTCTGTAATGTCCAGGCCCTGCCACCCGCAGGGCTTTTTTATGGAGCCCGTTGATGCGTATTCCTCTGTTACTGAGCGTCCTTTTTCTGAGTGGCTGTAGCCATGTGGCCAACGATAACTGGTCTGGACAGGATAAAGCCCAGCATTTCCTCGCTTCCGCGATGTTGTCTGCAGCCGGTAATGAATATGCGCAGCATCAGGGATACAGCCGGGATCGCAGTGCGGCAATTGGGTTGATGTTCTCAGTCAGTCTTGGAGCATCAAAAGAACTGTGGGATAGCCGCCCCGCAGGGAGCGGCTGGAGCTGGAAAGATTTCGCCTGGGATGTCGCCGGCGCAACGACCGGCTATGCCGTGTGGCAGATGGCACGCTATTAAAGCCGAATGCCTTTCCCTTTGCGATGCAGCATCAGGGAAACAATAAAGGCCAGTGCGCCCATTATCGTTACGTACCAGAAGAATGTCGTTTCACTTCCCCATGATTTAAGCGATAACGCAACGTACTCCGCCGATCCGCCAAACAACGCATTAGCTACCGCATAAGAGAGCCCTACCCCTAAAGCACGTACCTGCGCCGGGAACATTTCGGCTTTCAGTATTCCGCTAATAGAGGTATAGAAACTGACAATCACCATCGCCAGCATCACCAGCGCAAACGCGGCATACGGCGAAGTCACATGCTGAAGGGCAGACAGAATAGGTACGGTACATAATGCCGACAGCCCGCCAAAAATCAGCATCGACGTTCGTCGACCGATTTTATCCGAGAGCGCACCGATAATAGGTTGTATGAGCATAAAGACAAACAGCGCCACGGTCATGACTACGCTGGCAACGTTTGCGTGCATGCCGGTGGTGTTCACAAGGTACTTCTGCATATAGGTGGTGAACGTGTAGAAACTAAGAGATCCGCCCGCAGTAAAGCCCAGCACCATAAGGAAAGCTTTGCGGTTACGCCATAACCCTTTGAATGTTCCCGCCTCCTTTAGCGTTCTGACTTCCTTCTGAGAGGTTTCATCTAACTGACGGCGTAGCCAAAGTGCGACAACCGCCAGTACTGCGCCCATTGCGAAAGGAATTCGCCATCCCCAGGCGTGAAGTTGTTCATCCGTCAGAATTTGCTGCAGGATCACCACCACAAGAATGGCCAGCAGTTGACCACCAATCAACGTGACATACTGGAATGAGGCGTAAAAACCTTTACGGCCTTCCAGTGCAATCTCACTCATGTAGGTCGCACTGGTACCGTACTCACCGCCCACCGATAATCCCTGAAATAAGCGGGCCAGTAAAAGTAGCGCCGGTGCCCAGGTACCAATCGATTCATATCCCGGTAAGCAAGCGATCACCAGAGAACCAAAGCACATCATGCACACCGAGATCAGCATAGAAGTCTTACGGCCGCGACGATCCGCAATGCGACCGAACAGCCAGCCCCCGATGGGCCGCATTAAAAACCCTGCGGCAAATACCCCCGCCGTTTGTAGCAGCTGCGTTGTGGTGTTGCCGGATGGGAAAAAAATATGTGCGAAGTAGAGTGAACAGAATGAGTAGACGTAAAAGTCGAACCATTCAACCAGATTCCCTGAAGAGGCGCTGACTATTGCCCATACCCTTCTTCGGGTATCACTGTTAGCCAGCGTCCCGTTTGATGTAATGCTTTCTGTCATTGTGATTATGCTCCTGCCATAAACAGCGGCGTATTGAGCCAGGAGACTCAATTACCTCGTAAACGAAATGTTATAATCTTGTTATAAATAACATTGCGACAGGGATCACACATTCCATTAGCAGGATAAGGGATTAAGAGGAAGGCCAGAGAGTATAAGCACAAAGCAAAAAACCCCGCACCTTACGGTACGGGGTTCTTCTAATTGATGCCTGGCAGTTCCCTACTCTCACA
>NZ_QFXN01000131.1:0-388 GCF_003144775.1 Enterobacter sp. CGMCC 5087
AGCAAGATTCGTGGCATGGTACGTGCGTCCGGTAATAATCGGCTGGTCGGGGTCACCTTCCAGAAAACTCACCACCACTTCATGACCCACGCGGGGAAGGGCGACCATGCCATAACGGCCACCTGCCCAGGCCTGAGTGACTCGCACCCAGCAGGAGCTCAGGTCATCGTTATTGCCGTAGCGGTCCCAGGGAAACTTTACCTTCACGCGTCCGTATTCATCGCAGTAGATTTCTTCGGTCGCCGGGCCGGTGACGGTCGCTATCTGCGGGCCGTCCACCATCGGGCGATCCTTCATTTCGGTGCGCCAGACACTGCCGCTTTTCATCACGTCAAAGACGTTGGTCAGGGTGGTGGCCTGGTCACCGGCTTCCTCTTCCAGCGCCTGC
>NZ_QFXN01000132.1:0-465 GCF_003144775.1 Enterobacter sp. CGMCC 5087
TTCATGCTTCGCATACACCACCTGCCACCAGGCGTTAAATGCGTCGTTCAGGTGCTCTGACAACAAAAACTGCAGTCCCGGACGCAGATCCGCGCAGTTTGACTTCCCCTGACCGATCATGGCGCCGGCCCGTCGTGCATCCAGCCGGTATGCGCTGAACGCCTTACCGTTTTCCCCGCTCTTGTAACGCCCCGGATAGTCGTAGTGCTCATAGGTCTGGCGCTGATGCGCCAGGTCATTGCTGCTTTTTTTATTCGACTGGTTGTAAGCCGGATTTTTAAAGCTGTAGTCCCGCAGCTCCACGGATGAGGTCTTCACCGCTTCACGGTAGCTGAACTGGCGGACATACGCCCCCTGTTCAAGCCCCTGATTGGCCAGATTAAAGAACAGCGGATCGGTTTTCTTCACCACGGCACCCGCATGATCGGCAAACACCACCCGGTGCTTACCCGCTTCAAATTCGTG
>NZ_QFXN01000133.1:0-1236 GCF_003144775.1 Enterobacter sp. CGMCC 5087
ACCGATAATGTCCTGCGGCTTTTTCACCTGGAAAATCCGGCAGTTGGTACGCAGTCCCGTACGCCACAGCGCCGGTCGCACGATGGCCTCATAGCGGGTACGCTGAAACCCGGTATCGCCCTGCGCAAAATCGCTGATTATACCGCTCACCCGCCGCTGCAGTTCGCCGTTGTACCAGACAATCAGCTCGCACGGCTGGTCCAGCGCATCCCCAAAATCAATGCCGGGCTGCGGGCTTGCCAGACTCAGCTTCAGGGCAAAGGGTTCGCTCAGCCGTTCTTCCAGCGTGAAATCCACCACGCCAAAGGTGCTTTCCGGTAACGTCCCCACATTAACGGTAAAGCGTAATCCGTTGCTCTCTGTCACATAACGCTCCTGTTCTGTCTGTTGTGTTGTTTATCCGCCGGGTAGGGTCGTCTCAACGCGGCTCTGTACTAATAAAGCGTCTCCGGTAGCCGGAACCGGCTGAACAGCCCTGCGGCAAACGGACTGTGGTCAGCGTCGCTGTAGACCCGCCAGGTCATGGCGCCGTCATCCACACCAAAACGCACATCAAATGAACCCCGACTCACCTGCGTCCGGTTGCCGGTATCCAGCAGGCGGAACATCGCCCACGGACCGGTAAAGCCCAGGCTTCGTGGTGAGCGGGCAGCGTCATCCGGTATCAGTGTCAGTTTGCTTTCCGCTCCGTCACGCAGAGCGTTAGGCCAGACCAGCGGTACTTTCTGCCGCCGTCCGTGACTGTACTCCATCCGCTGACCATCAAGGTTCAGCACGCCACGGCGTTTACTGGCGGTCAGCTCAACCGGCTCAACCACAAAATGCACCTCAGGCTGCCCCTGCGCGTTGAATAACGCATCCCGTATTAACTGCGCCTGTGCAAGCTGGCGTATCAGTTCCTGCAGGCTGGCATTGCCCGCCCCCTGTTTCAGTACGCCGCTGTCCAGCAACGGTTTGAGTTGCGTCTGGTAAAAGCTGTCCAGCGTACCGCCGGGGGCAAAAAAGCGGGTCACTTCAGACAGGGATGCATCCTGCGCAGAGGCCGGATTGAAGGGATAGCGGTCAGCCAGGGTGTCGTTAAACGGGGTCAGCACCTGCTCAGTCCACGCCTGATTCAGGGATGACATGGCAAGCGAGGTCGTCACACCGGCGACCTGCGTTGCAATCTGACCGACCCAGCGATCCAGTGGCGCAGGCAGCCCCCGCGCATACTGTTGCAGACTGAAAGCCGGATCC
>NZ_QFXN01000134.1:0-904 GCF_003144775.1 Enterobacter sp. CGMCC 5087
CAGCTGCAGGGCCTTAAAGGCAGCAGCCCCCGGATCGCCGGCACTGTTTATCTGCTCCAGCCACTGCGCCAGCGCGATGAGCCGCTGGTTTACGCCCTGGATCAGGGGCGCATTATCCCCGTGGCCTTTCAGGGTGTCGTCCAGTTGGGTAAAGGGATGCGCTATCCGGCTGAGCGTATCCTGCTGCTGTGCTGCCTCTTTTCCGGTCAGTGGACGAACGGCGGTGTTATCGCCGAGCAGGGAGACAATATGCCGGAAGGGCTGCTCATCGCCGGTAATGATGTTCAGCACCGACAGCGCCTGCTCCGGTGAATCAAAGGGCTGAATATCCAGCGCGGATAACAGTTTTTGCCAGTGACCGGTATAGTCGCTGATATAACGATCGCTCACCTGTCGCTGAATTTCACTGCGATCCGCCTCGCTGAGCTGCACCTGCTCATGTTGCCCCAGCACCCACGCATCCAGCCCGGTCAAATCAAACAGCGCGTTATGCTGGCCCCGGAAAAAATCACTGTAGCCGGACCAGGTGAACAGACGCGGCACCGTACCGGCATGCGCATCACGCAGCACAAACACGCTGTCAAAGCTTTGCCCTGTCTCATCCTGTACCCGCAAATCCGGCGGCAGCGTCGCGGTGGCCCGCACCATCAGCCCCTGATACACCCGCTGATAGGGTGGCAGACGGCCCAGCTCCTGCTGTGCGTCAGCGACAGGCTGTGCAAAGGGCTTCCAGGCAGCCATGGCGTCAGGATTTTTTTGTATCCGTGCTTTATGCCAGTCGGTGTGCCTGAGGGCATAATCCAGGTGCTGCATCAGCTGTTGCTGGATTTGCCCCTGTTCCGGAAACGCCTTTTGCCAGCGCCAGGCCATATACTGCTCCACCAGCGGAATGCTGCGCCCGGAG
>NZ_QFXN01000135.1:0-15905 GCF_003144775.1 Enterobacter sp. CGMCC 5087
TGTCATGCGTATCACGCGCAGTATCGACATTTTTTCTTCACTGGCAGGAGGGGCCTGCTGCAGGTCCTGTGCCAGCCCCGCCAGCACAGCCGGCAGAAACTGCTGCTGCAGTAATGCCAGATAAGATGTTTCCACACAGGGGCCGATACGGCCCCCCTGATACAGGCCCATATCGGAAAACAGGGGATTTTTGCTGTGATAATCACCGTAAGAGAGAGTGGCTTCACGAATAAGATCCAGTCGGGGAAGCTGGCTGACAATTGATGTCTGCAGCGTGGCCTGTTCGCGGGCGGTGCTGAATTGTTGTACGCGGGTCAGTACCTGATGACCTGCCGACGCGTTCAGCCGGTAGAAATGGTGCAGCGACAGAACCGACAGCACGACCGCCAGAAGGGTTGCCCCGGACAGCATCGCCATACGCCGACGGCGGGCACGCAGATACTGCCGGTTCTCTCCGGCCAGGCTGGCCCCCGGAAATACGATCCGGGTAAAGAAATCGCGGACAAAAAAGGTGGTGGAGTCACCCTGCGCGGCGGCATGAAGCGGGGCCGGAAGGGCGTAGCGGCGGGATACCGCATCGGCAAAGGCATCAGACGGCACGCCCTGCTGATACACCGAACTCAGCCACAGCCCCTGTAGTGGAAATGAGGTGGTCCCGTCGTCCTGCATGATGTCGTCGATGAGCGTCTGAATAAACGGTTTCAGCCCCGCCAGTTGCCGGATAAACAGAAAGGCGCCGGCCGCTGAGTCTTTGCCGGTATGCGTCCGGGCGGTGTCGCGCAGAAATGCGGTCAGGTCATTCAGCCAGAGGTCAATAAAGGCAGCAATCTCATCAGCGCAGCCCCCGGCCAGCCGGGTTTCCGTGCTGAAACGAACGCCCAGCAGTGACTGTCTGGCGGTATGATCCAGCTGCTGGCTGAACGCGCTGAAGCCGTCCAGGTTATCCACATGCGTCAGCACCACATACACCGGCAGGCGGGTATGCATGGTCGAGGCGATCTCCCGCAGGCGCTCACGCAGCAGCTGCGCACAGTGGCGTCGGCGGGTGATGCCAGCGGTGGACAGCCACGCCACATCCAGCGTCAGCACCAGTCCGTTCAGCGGCTGTCGGCGGCAGCGGGTCGTCAGCCAGCCCAGCAGATGATGCCAGAGCCGGGCATCCGGAGGACTGCCTTCTTCCCCGCTCATCTGTGGCTGAAACAGCAAATCCCCGTCAGGATCGACAACCACTGCCTCATCCCCCAGCCAGCAATCGACCTTCTGGCCTTTATGCAGCGCCGCTAACTCATGGTCCAGACGGGGGTTGAGTTTACCTGCCGGGCAGGCCCGTTGCAGCAGACTACTTTTACCGCTGCGGGGCAGCCCCAGCATCAGAAACCACGGCGTATTGTCACGGGAAGCAGACTGCCGGTCCTGAGCAGCCAGCCAGGCATTCAGGAAGCGCTGTTGTTTTTCAACGGCATTTGGCTGCGATGCCGGTTTCCGCTGCAGGCGTATTCTGAACCAGAAGCGGCAGAGAGCCACGACGCAAAGCCCCCATAGCCAGAACAGGGTGAAAAGCAGGCGGGACCAGAGACCCGCGAGGGGAGACGTTTCCTGAATGACCAGACGGGGTCCGGCCCACCAGGCTGCGACCAGAACCAGACTCCAGAGCACTATAGCGGCAAGCCACCATGACGGCCTGAACGCCGGGGCCACGTTTTTTTTCAGTATGGATATAATGCGGATCATTTCAGCAGTGCTCCTAACTGATGGAGTACATCAAGCGTCTGCTGATGAAGGAGATGGTGAAAGAGGCCGAACACGACCGCCACCAGCAACAGACCCGCGCCCGGGATGACCCACAGCGGCGTTTGTCGCGGCAGAGGCCAGGTACCGGGAGGCGGCTGCCCCCCGTCAACAAAGCGGACAGGGTGGCGGGATGCAGGTTTCGGGTACAGAAGATGATGAAGGCGCTGCGTGATGGCGTGAAGTTCGCTGTCGCCCTGCGGGCTGACGGCATACCGCCCTTTAAAGCCCAGCATCAGGCACTGCAGCATAAATTCCAGAATGTCACGGTAACGCCGGGGCTCTGTCTGCAATTTATCGAGGACGGCGAAGACTTTCTCGCCACCCCAGGTCTCCCCATGAAACTGCGACAACAGGGAGTTTTCCGCCCACCCGCTCTGGCTTCCCCATTCATGCGCCATTACGGCTTCATCGATATACGTGCACAGCATGTATCGGAACGGCAGCAGCACCTCATGCCCGTAACCCTGTTGCTTCAGTTCCTGTTCAATGGCCTCAATCTCATTCGATACCTGCCGCCAGAGTGAGGCGACATCTTCATACAGGGTCAGCGTGCGGATGCGTATCACCATGCCGAACAGGGGCGTGGTGGCGTCGATAATGGGGTTCAGGCTGTTACCACGCAACGCAAAACGGTAATCCGGGTCATTATCATCGGGATGGGGGGAATAACTGAAAAAACCGTCATATTTGTCTTTCGGCGCGGAGGCACTGGTCGCGCTACCCGGTGTGTTTTCTTCGGGGATGTGTTCTGTTGAGGGCGGGGAAGTATTAAGAAGGGTGCTGGCGGTTTCTGTGGTCTGTGATAAGTCGATTTCCATCGTTGCTCCTGAATACGCATCCCTGAATATGGCTTTTTCTACAGACTGAAACTGACGTGTTGCGGTGCTGAGTGCCACTCAGTAAGCCACCGCGGCTTACGCACGTTGTTAAACTCAGCCTCCGGACGGGGTATCATGCTGTTGTAGCGCACATCTTCACGGTCAGTACCGCATGACTGGCTTTCCCCGGCGGTATACGCTTATCGGTTAAGGCATCTGCATTCGGCTGAGCACTGCCCTGATTGTCATTTACCCTGCGCCAGGCAGAAGGATTTTCAGTGCTCATGCGAATGTGTTCTCCGGTCACGTGAGGCCTTCTTTATTCATCGCAGGCAGAAAAGCTGGCACCGTGTCTGCCCTGTACCGGCGAGCAGACGCGTATACTAAATACCCGGCATTAACCACACAATTACTAAATGTTAACATTTAGTGTCGTTATCATTCAGTATGTTAATAGTGTTACATCCTGTCAGACACTGAATGCTGATGCTGCTGATAGCCAGATACAAAACAAAAATCACCCGCCCACATACGGGCATGAAGCGGGGACAACGTAAGCGATTTTTTCGCGATGATTGTCGTTATCAGAGACTCGCGGCTTACATGACGAACGGACAAACCTGTATTGCAATATCTGTGGTTTTTTCATTGCTGCCTGAGGTATCAGAAGGCTAAAAGGGGAGAGATGTGGGTCATCCAGCCCGGATGCCGGGCAACCTGTACGCGTCGACCAGCAGACCAGAAACTATCGTAAAATACGAATGGAACAGAGATTATTCAGGCATTGATTATGCCTGTCCGGGCTGTTAACAGCGGCGGAGCCATTTTCTGCACCTGCGTTTTTAGCTGGTTAAATGGCGTTGTGAAGACTCCCCGGGCAACGCGGTTCAGGATGACTGGCGTTATATTCTTTACGTCTTTACGTCTTTACGTCTTTACGATTTGCGCCAGTTACCGTTATCCATGCTTCAATGAGCATCTCGATAATCCCCTGCATCACGCTTTCATCGTGGGTTCTCCCCAGCGTATCCAGGTTCATCATCAGCACCATCCGACATTCCGGTGCACTGGCGGATTCCCATATCCAGCGTAACAGCGTCGGGGGCGAACTCTGACGAGCCTGCTGGCGTTACCACGAATAGTCGCCCATCCGCTGCCAGACTTCGGTATGAAAGCGTAAAATTAAAGAACGGTAATCGGCCATCGTGTCGTGATGCGGTAAGACCAGCGTAAAGCTGAATACCGCCAGCCGGGGGTAATGGTCAACGGCCTGCTGCAGAAAAGCGCGGGTATTTACTGCATCCTCAGCGTTACCTGAGGTTGTTGCAGGTGGATAATGATTCATAAGAGAGAGCCTCTACGTTGTGCCAGCAAGGGCCTGAAGATTGATTTGCAGCGGTACAGAAGATTTAAACGACCAGGAATTGCAGGTCAGAAGCGTTCTCAACAAGCTAAATGCCCGCTCACTCGCTTTTGGTGGTCGGTTTGCATTATCCTGCTGAAGATAAAATTCAAATCAGCCGTGTGAGCGATAACAATGAATAACGTCAATAACTACCCTGTTGAGGCTTTTCCGCCCTTTTTGCGTGATGCAATCATCGCGTTTCATGAAGACACACACATCCCCATTGAGATGATCGGCAGTACAGTTCTGGCGGCTTTTGCTCTGGCCCTGCAGCCTCTGATTGACGTTGCCTCTCCTTTCGGGAATAAAAAGCCGGAGCCTTGCTCCCTGTATTTTCTGGTACTGGCAAAATCAGGTGAAGGGAAAAGCCCGGTGCGCGAATGTATCATGGAGCCCTTTGAGCATTTCGCAGCAGAGATGCATGCCGAATATGAAGCCCTGTTTGATGTTTATAAAAAGGACCATGCTATCTGGTCCTCAAAGGAAAAAGCACTCAACCGTAGTTTTCAGAAGGCCGCTAAATATGGTGGAGACAGTGACATTGAGGAATTATTGCTTCGCGAACACCAGGCCGCAGAGCCAACAAAACCCAGGGCATTTGAAATGTTCTACGAAGATGCCACACCCGAGGGAATTATTCAGGGGTTAAAAGAATACCCTTACGCCGGGGTATTCGCTGATGAAGCCATTACCTTCTTTAACGGTCACCTGAAAAATAACCTGGGCCTGCTGAACAAAATCTGGAAAAACGAACCCCTTTCGCTCTCCCGGAAAAAGGATGGCAATATCCGGCTTAATGCATACCTGACCTTTTTACTCATGGTGCAACCTGAAATATTTGAAGAGTATTTAGAGAAACAGGGCAGGCGTGCTGTTTCCAGCGGTTTTCTGGCCCGGTTTCTTTTTACGCAAACGGCGAGCACTATCGGACAACGGAAAATTAATTTAAACCAGGAGAAATCAAAAAGTGCTTTTGACTCCCTCTTCCGGGGTTTTAACTCCATCCTTCAGGAACAAAAGAAACGCTTTTATGATGGTTCAGACACTAAAAAAACATTAGCACTGTCTGACAATGCCAGGAGGTTATTTAAGGATAAGATAAGCGAGTATCAGTTACTGACTGGTGATAATCAGCCCATGAAGCATATTGCAGAATTCGTATCTAAAGCAGGCAGTCATGCGATGCGCATTGCCGCTTTATTTAGCTTCAGCTCAAAAGAAGGTATCTCTGAAAGTACCTTGCAGGATGCCTTTACCCTCACTGAATGGCATCTTAAGCAGGCCAGCAGGTATTTTTACGTGCTGAGCGAACAGTATCAATTACAGCAGGATGTGTATGAGCTGTTTGACTGGATAAAAAACAGATTTAATCACCCCAAAGGAAAAATGAAAGTTGTCGCCAGTTATTACGGTGGCACCCGGGATGTCGAACTTGAGCCGTGGTACCCTTTTTTAAAAAATGAACTGGAGACTCACGGCCCGGCAAGACTGCGAAAAATTGAACGTTTAACACCGGCACTGAATCAGCTTATTCAGCTGGGACTGATTGTCACCCTGTGTTATCCACCACAACGTGCGCTTTATATCTCAGTAGCACAGACAGGTGCGAACGGTTATATCACTCCCCTCAACCCTTTCTTCCCGATGTTTAATATTGTTGACTACAGAAATAACGCCACACCCCCGCTGAGTGGTTATGATCCCACCAGACTGCAATGGTAATGATTGTTGCGGTTATGTCACATAATGCCATAAGGACAGTCTGTGCGGTCAATCCGGCAGACGCGGCATCACTTACCGTCAGAAGTCAGTCTCAAAACAGACCAGACTTCTCTCTGACACACGCTAAAGCTGCTAAAATTTACTTCTTTAGCACCTTTAGCTGTATGCCGTGAAAAAATCCATGCGAAAATAGTGCAAATTTAATCCAGTTGTAAACCGTGAAGCTCCCGGCTGGTTCTGGCTCCAGCGGCCGTGACGCCACACCATAATGTTAAATTATTGTTATGAAAACCCACTAAAAAATCACTTACTGACTCAGCGCTGTTTGTCTGCATTATTGCACATTTGATTATTTAACTCACTATCCATTCAGGACTGACATTCTTCGTCGCGTATTATCCGCACCAGCGTTTATTATTCAAACGGTGTCAGTGAGAGACCTGTGTAGTACATATAAAACACCCACGCAGGCTCTCATTACAAATTAAAGCACCAGAATAATGAATGTATGCGTTTCTGCGCATTTTTAATTTCGAGGATAACCGACAGGGCTATTTGAAGATTTAAACGCCGCAGGGAGGCTTACAGGAGGTTTAATGGCATAATATTATTCATGCAACAGGATTTATTACGCACGGGATTCAGCAATGCGTTTCTGAACCCATGCTTCCACCTCGCTCTGTAACCAGCGAGAGCTACGCCCCAGTTTAATCGGCTTAGGGAACTCACCCAGTGAAATCAGTTTATAAAACCATTTATCACTCAGCCCTGTGAATTCCGTGATAAAGACCATATCGACCATTTTGTCGTTCAGCAGGCCTGTAGTAGTATTCAGCATTGTCATGACGGGTTTCTCTGTCTTAAGGGAATGGAAGACAGAAGCACCAGGAATGATTGTTTATCGTTACCCCGGCACTCTGTCATAACATATCCCCTGACAGTAAAAAAATACTGACCGGGTTAATCAGTACTGACTACACCCGAAACTACGCTGGCCGTCTGAATAGTCCTTGCTGTACTCTTTAGCCAGATAATTAATACGCGTCGTCACTACAGCGTACTGCGTGGTAAAATCAGCACTGTTTTTACTGAGGTGGTAATAACAGTTAGCCGGAAACTCCACCAGTGAATAATACTGTTGATGATTAAGCCCCAGCGTACGTACCCAGGCCTCCATAATCATTAACGCCAGGTTATGCGAATACTCACCGTTCACTGACCGGTAACTCCCCGGGTACGGATAAGCCTCACGATTGAGGAATAACACCACGTGGTAATGTTTCTTACCCGTGCGACTGAATTCACGAGCCCAGATATAACGAAACCCAGAAGGGTGGATACGTTTACCGGCATTCTGTCTTTGCAATAAATCAGCTTCAATCTGTGCTTTCAGGGAGACAATGAATCGGGTGATTAATGATGAGTCTGAATTATACGAGTCTGTATCGAACTCAGGCAGGCGTAAATCCACTCGCAATACCAGTGTGCGGGAATACTCATTAATCGATTTATTCAGTGTATCCTGAATACGTTTAACATAGTTTCGATTTAATGGGTAATGGCTGTGTGCATTAATACTCATGAGTCATGTCCTTACGTTAGTTGCTCAATAAGATACAAAGCCTAAGTAATAAATTACTTTTGTGTAATACAGGCGGAGAATGATATACGTGGAGTCCACGAGTTCTGAGTGACAGATGTGATTACACAATGCATGTACATGTGCATGTGCATGTGCATGTATAACGATGAGTGTTATTCTGAGCTAATATAATTCAATACAGAGTGGCATACTGAATTCTTACGTGATTGCAATGTATTCCAGGTTACACGCCTCTAATTCTGTGTAGTGATATCATTGAAATAACGTTATATTGGAGGGTAATAATAACACTCCCTTAATGCATTCTATTGGTACTCTTCTGATACAATTCACAGATACCCTTCTAATGTATTCCATAGGTACTCTTCTAATACATTTTATAGATACTCTTCTATATAATTATATTACCAAACCGACATTAACCCCCCTCTTTAACCACTGAAATGCAATAAAAGAAGAAAGCTATAAAATCGTCAATTATTTCATCAGATAACCATTAATTCTCACTCTCAAGTTAGTATTGAATTTTCATATAATTAAACAAACCGAAGCAACCTGAAAATAATGCTTCAACGCTGTTTTATCTTCATCCCTCTGACAGAGGCTGAATATTCACATTCAAAGAAATTTCAGACCTATATTACCAATGTGAGAACGGCAGCAGAAATGCTGCCATTTTGTTATTTCACTCACGGAGGTTAGTGTGTCCAGTAAGAACAAATGGGGTCCCGATACCCTGTTACCGTCGTTATTCCCTCTCCCGGACGAACGGTTACGCACA
Source organism: Enterobacter sp. CGMCC 5087 (assembly GCF_003144775.1). Classification (NCBI taxonomy): domain Bacteria; kingdom Pseudomonadati; phylum Pseudomonadota; class Gammaproteobacteria; order Enterobacterales; family Enterobacteriaceae; genus Enterobacter; species Enterobacter sp. CGMCC 5087. The sequence goes on from NZ_QFXN01000135.1 coordinate 8,121, forward strand.
ATACCTGCATGCATGCTGTCTCCATTCCGGCGTGACCATCACCACATTCCCTGTTTTGGTATCAGGGCCGTTTTTATACACGGCCCGCCTGTGCATTCAGGCGGCTTTTATTGCCAGTAATAAGGGAGAACGAAATGCATTGTCCGAATTGCGGTTCGCAAAACATACAGCTGCGTCATGTGGGTAAAAAAACGGGCGGGGTCATTGGCGCAACGGCCGGGGGGCTTGCCGGTCTTGAAGGCGCGACGGCCGGTGCGTTGATTGGTTCAGCAGTTCCTGTGGTCGGCACGCTGGCCGGAGGACTCATTGGGTTTCTGTCGGGCGCCTGTGCTGGCGCGGTGGCGGGAGCAGTAGCCGGTGAGAAGCTGGACGGGACGGTATTTGATGAATATGGTTGCACGAACTGTGAGCATACCTTCAGTGTACCGTAACGCTCAGACTCTGCTGTAAAGGTAATGATGGTCAGCGGTACCCGCGAACCGCTGACCGTCTCTTCCGTCACCTGACGGGTAACAGGGCGCGTCAGCCGCTACCGGGAAGGTCATACCTCTGGCGACTGTTTATGCGGTGACGGTACTGTCCCTTACCCCGTTAAAAACGCGGAGTCAGCACAGTGACCCTGCATCATTCCCGACGCGGACGCCTTGTCATGCGCAATAAAAACGCCATCAAACCACAACCTTTTGTTTATATTAATATTTTAATGAATTTAATTTTTTAAATACATCCTTAAAACAATGTAATCGCACAGGAATACATGGTAAGTTATCCTGCTGTTTTTCATGAAAAAGGACGTAAATATCTATGCCAAAGCCCCCGCTCCCCCACAAAGCCGATAGCCTCAGAGAGGTCCTTTTTCATCTGCATGCTTATGATGGTGATTTTGTTTTTACCGGGCGCTCGCTGAAAGAGCTGAACCAGAATCTGGCGCAAATGGCCGGTGACCATGTCAACAGAGATATCATCAGCAGCATTCTTGGTATTGGTGATTTTGTGATCGACCGCCGAAGATGGTTTGCACAAGCGATTGACGATAAATACTTCACCTGGATTGAACGGGATCCCCTCGGCGGAATGTTCGTCTGGTTTTGCTTCTTAAGCGGTCACGCCCCCCTTATTGATGCCGGAATGGATTATGATGAATGCCGGGAGGGGAAGTGGACACCTTTTCATGAGCTCAGACTTAGCGATCCCGAATCTGCAGAAGAACGGCTTTTATCGATTAAAAATATGTTTGATGTTTCTGACATTTCAGTAAGAAACAAAATAACGGTCATAACAGAAATTCAGAATTCATGGCACAAAGTGAAAACACCGTTACAAAAAGAGTTTTCCTTTCTGCTGTCAAAAAAAGAATGCCCTGAGCCGATTATCGACAGGCTATGGGACTGTGCCATCGAAGAGGGTTTTCCCGACGTTGGCTTTTGTGGCAGAACGCCTGAGAGTCGAATACTTGCCCTTCCATGTATGTATTATTTTTGGGCGGCTGACGAGAAAAAATATATTCTTAATTCACTAAAAACCAGAGCCTACCGACTCAATCACAGCCACAGCAACAAAAATAAAAAAACGATTACCGCCAGAATAGATCCGGAGGTAAAAGAAAAACTGGACAGGATCCTCATCAGCCGGGGGGTAAACATTCACAACCTGCTGACCCACTGGATTGAGAAAACGCATGAGACACTGAAAAAATAATCCGTCTCACGACCTTTTCAAAAAAATTACAGCTATATATCACCTTACTGAATTCCCTCCCCTTTATCTGCAACAGGCCATACCCTCCGGATGGCCTTTTTTCATTCCGGGATCCACATGAAAAAAACCTCAGGCTATACCCTTATCCGTCGCCATCTGCGGCGTTATCCGCACGCGCTGCGTCAGCATTTGCTGAAGGAGCTCAACCGGCTGGTCACGTACGAACCCGTGATTGGCATTATGGGCAAAACCGGTATCGGGAAGAGCAGTTTGTGTAATGCACTGTTTCGCAGCAAAGTCTGTGCGGTCAATGCGGTGGAAGCCTGCACCCGTCAGCCAAAGCGTGTCCGGCTGCGCTTCGGGAATCATTACCTTACGTTAGTGGATTTACCCGGCGTAGGCGAAAGCGTTACCCGTGACGGCGAATACCGCGAGCTGTACCGTGACCTCATGCCACAGCTCGATATGGTGCTGTGGGTGCTCAAGGCCGATGACCGCGCTTATGCGGTGGAAGAGCGGTTTTATCAGGACGTCTTCACGCAGTTCAGCGGACCGCAGCCGCCGGTATTGTGGGTACTCAATCAGGTGGACAAAACCGAACCCGCCGAACAGTGGCGCTGGTTGTCCGCTCAGCCCTCGGCGTTACAGGCGGAGCATATTGCGCAAAAGCAGCAGGCCGTGGCCCGTCAGTTAGGTATCGCCGAAATGGATATTCTGCCGGTCTCGGTCCGGGGACGCTACAGACTGTCTCGCCTGGTGGAGGCCATGATTACCCGGCTCCCAAAGCAGGCCCGCAGCCCGCTGGTCCCCCATCTGCAGACCGGGTATCGCACCGAAGCCATCATCAGTACCGCCAGCAGCAGCTTTGGTGATGCCGTGGTGGACGTCATCGATAAGGTCATTGACCTGGCCCCGCTGCCGCAGGTGGCCCGTTCGGCGCTGCATGCGTTGACCCACACCGTCGCCCGTGCGGCACGCTCCCTGTGGGGGTTTTTCTTCGGTTAAATAAAACCTTCATCGCTGTCGATAAGCCTTTTTGCTTAACGACGATCAATTTCGTCGATCGAACAGATCGATATTCATCATTGTACCTGATGACGCTCGCAGCGACATAATCCACGGGGATTTATGTCATTACGTTATTTCTTCATTAAAAATCAATGCGATGAATCGCAGGCTTTGCCACGTCTTAAGGAGGTCACTCGCCCCATTTTCACGCTGCCAGCAAGGCACATCCCTGAATCAACACGGTAAGGACAATCAATGAAAAAACATATTCTGATACCGGCGCTCATGCTTGGCGCACTGACACCCACTGTATCTCAGGCCTTTGGCAATCACGATGCCTGGACCAGCGGCTTCGCACAGGGTACGGCGGAATACACCATCCTCGGCAAGGGTCAGTCACAGCTGTATCTCGCCTGCGACAGCTCAGGTTCACAGGCCGCCACAATTATCTTCACCGACGTGAGGGGTCATCAGGTCAGTATGGACAACGACCAGACCCTGACCATGAAAATCGATAACGCTGACGTAGCCGACATCAGTGAGAGCGACTCTCACGTGGGGGAAGACAACCTGATGTGGGCATGGAACCAGCTGCGTACCGGTAAGCACGTGCTCGTCTCAGGTTCAGATGCAAAACCGGCGGTCTTCACGCTGAAAGGTGCTGCCGGGGTGATACCGGCATTTGGCGATAACGGCTGCGTGGCGAAGTTTGACGTGCCGTAATGCCACCGGGAACGTTTCCCCATACCCACCCACTCACTTTTATCAACCAACTGAATAAAAAGGAAAATTACAATGACCGACATTTCGACACTCAGCCAGCGACTGGCTACCCCCACCCTGAACTTCGTGCTGCTCACCGTCGCCACCTGTGGCGTCTGGCCGCTGCTCTGGCTGTATAAAAAGCAGCAGATTATCAGCGACACCACCGGTTACCCGGTGAGCGGCGATATTTTCGTTATCTGGCTCGCCGTCTGCTTCGGGCTCGGGCGACAGTTCGGCGTGATGGCCTCACCGGACCTGGCGGGGTACGACACGGGCAGCGATACGCTGCTGGCCTTAAGCGGCATACTGTCGCTCACCTGTGGCGTGATGTACATCGTCTGGGCCTTCAAAGCCCGTGCTGCACTGCGCCACCATGCGCTGAACACCTTCCGCTTCGACCTGAGGATGAACGCGTTTTACACCGTCGTCTTTAACGTTTTCTACATCACGTATTGTATCAACGATATGCCGCAGGCGCTGGCGAAACACCGGATTATTCATGGTCAGCCCCTCGTATCTCCGGACGCTTCGTCACCGCAGTAACTCCGCTCCTCTCTTATTTACCCGGCAGGGGCATCCCTGGATGCCTCCGTCCGGCTCCCTCCGGGATTTAACTCAATGACATTACTGAAAATCGTGCTCAACACCCTGCGTCAGGTGCTGACGTGGTGCGCCAGTAGCCGGGCACAGCAGTTTGTGGAAGACCACTTCCGCGATGAAGGCTATGACGAAGACAGTATTTACATCGCCAGACAGGCGGCAACTCTGCTCGCAGGTGCCTTAATCACGGCGCTCATGGAGCAGATATTGCAACTCATCGCTACACACTTAACCCACCGATGCCCTGCTCACTGAGCGGGGCATTTTGTTTTATGACATTTATCAGGAACTGAATATGCAAGCCACTGACGATACGTCGCTACCACCAGGACCATTCACCCGCCGACAGGCTGAAGCCGTGGTCGCGCTTTACCACAACGTCACTATAGAAGACGACCAGGGGACGCACTTTCGGCTGGTTATTCGCGACAGTGAGGGGACGTTAATCTGGCGGGCGTGGAATTTTGAAGTCAGTGCCGGAGAATGGCTTAATCGCTATCTGCTCAGCCACGGTATACCTCGGGACTGACTCACCACACCCCCTCAGTTTAATACCCGTCACACCACCAACAGGCCATGTTCCCTTCGGGGGCATGGCTTTTTTGTTTATGCCGCTAAACCAACCATAAGGAAATTAACAATGAGACTAGCCAGCCGCTTTGGGCGGACAAACCAGATCCGCCGCGACCGTCCCTTAACCCGTGAAGAACTGATGCAGTACGTACCCAGCGTCTTCGGGGAAGACAAGCACGAATCCCGCAGCCCGTCCTACACGTATATCCCCACCATTACCCTGCTGGAGAACCTGCAGCGTGAAGGATTCCAGCCCTTCTTCGCCTGTCAGTCACGTGTTCGTGACCCGGAGCGTCGGGAACATACCAAACACCTTCTGCGCCTGCGACGGTCGGGCCAGATAAATGGTCAGCATGTGCCTGAAATCATTATTCTTAATTCGCACGATGGGGCTTCGAGTTTTCAGTTAATTCCGGGAATATTCCGAAGCGTCTGCACCAATTCGCTCGTCTGCGGACAGTCGTTTGGCGAAATCAGAGTTCCGCACCGAGGCGATATCGTCGGGAAGGTGATTGAAGGTGCTTACGAAGTACTCGGCGTCTTTGACAGGGTGGAAGAGAAACGCGATGCCATGCAGTCGCTGCTGTTACCACCACCTGCACAACACGCCCTGGCGAACGCTGCACTGACCTACCGCTTTGGTGAAGAACACCAGCCGGTGACCGCTACGCAGATACTGACACCGCGACGGTATGAGGACCGTCAGGACGACCTGTGGACGACATTCCAGAAGCTACAGGAGAACCTGCTGAAAGGCGGTCTGCCTGGACGTACCGCCAGGGGCAAACGCAGCCATACCCGCGCGGTTAACGGCATTGATGGAGACGTGAAACTCAACCGCGCGTTATGGGTGATGGCCGAGAACATGATGGAACTGCTCAGCAAATAACTATCCGCGCTGCCTCACTGATATCCCGCCTTATCACTCCCACAAACTTACCCCATTAATGAACAAGGAATATACCCATGACCGACATTATTAACCTTCACGATACCCTTCCGTTACCGCCACAACCTGCCGGTTCTGCGCCAGCGCTGACCGCCACCCTCGTACAGGACGAGCAGCGCATCGGCTTTTGGCCGCAGTACTTCGGCAGCATACCGCAGTGGATAATCCTTGAGCCGACGGTCTTCGCGTGGATGGACCGTTTCTGCGCCGACTACAACGGCGGTATCTGGAATTTTTATACGCTCAGCAACGGTGGTGCGTTTATGGCCCCGGAAGCGGAGAACAATGAACCGTGGTCGCTGTTCAACACTATGAACGGCAACGGCGGTGAACTCAGTGCCGACGCTGCGGGGATTGCCGTCTGTCTGATGACTTACAGCCACCATGCCATGCGCACCGAATGCGATGCCATGACGGAGCACTACTACCGCCTGCGGGATTACGCGCTCAGTCACCCGGAATGCAGCGCCATCATGCACATCATCGACTGAGCATCCCGCCATGTCGTATGAACTGTCTCACCTGAATACCCTGTGGGATGAGCTGGGGAAAATAACGGTCAGGGATGAGGACGGAGACGTTGTGACCGACGAACTCTTCCTGCATTTTCCGACGGGCACCTCTCTCTTCCCTATCTGGTCATGGTTTGAATCCCAGCACGACGAGTTCGTCGTTGCCGTGAAACTGTACAACACATCAATCCCGGACGGGTCAACAGAAAGGAAAAGCCAATGAATATCACCCCTTGTCCCCCCGACAGCGGGGGAATATCTCCCGCCGCACAGCGCACTATCCGACGTGCGCTGACCCTGCTGGAACGCCAGTTACGCGAGCCCGGCGCCTCCTTTACCTCCACCACCGCCGTTCGTGACTGGCTGCGTCTGCAACTCGCCTCACTGGAGCGTGAAGTATTCACTGTACTCTTCCTCGATAACCAGCATCGTCTGATAGCCCACGAAACGCTCTTCACCGGCACCATCAATCATACGCAGGTCCATCCACGCGAGGTGGTTAAGGCCGGTCTGAAGCATAACTGCGCCGCTGTCATTGTGGCTCATTGCCACCCGTCAGGGCTTGCCGAACCCAGCAATGCAGATCGTCAGGTCACTATGCGTATCCAGCAGGCGCTGGAGCTGGTTGATATCCGCCTGCTGGACCATCTGGTTGTCGGTGGCATGGAGATCGTCTCGTTTGCAGAGAGGGGCTGGCTTTAAGGAGAAAATATCGATGAAGATTATCAGTAAACGCCAGGCGATGGCGCTATACCGCCAGCACCCGCAGTCCCGGCTGTTTCGCTTCTGTTCCGGGCGTTATCAGTGGTCCGGCAGCGTCTGCCACTACGCAGGGCGGGAGGTGCAGGATATCCGCGGTGTGCTCGCCGTCTTCGCTGAACGCCGTCAGGACCGCAACGGCCCGTATGTCGTATTACGCAGCGTGACCCTGAATTAACTCAAATTTAAGGAAGGCTAAAAATGTCGAATAAAATACCGCCTGTAAACCACGATATCGTCGAACCCTGGTGGGGGCTTAAACGCGATATCACACCCTGTTTTGGCGCACGCCTGGTGCAGGAGGGCAACCGTCTGCATTACCTGAACGACCGCGCCAGCATCACCGGCACCTTCACCGACGCGGATTTACGCCATCTCGATCAGGCATTTCCGGTACTGCTCAAACAACTGGAGCTGATGCTGCTTTCCGGTGAGCTTAATCCCCGTCATCAGCACTGCGTCACCCTGTATGCAAAAGGGCTGACATGCAACGCCGACTCCCTCGGCAGTTGCGGCTATGTCTATATAGCGATTTATCCCACTCCCGCAACAACCACGTAACCCCGACCATTTCCCCTCGTTTTACCCTATTAACCAAGAGATCACTCAATGAAAACTCTATCAGATACCCCCACACGGGTGGCACCATCGCGCCCGTCCCCCGTTGAAATCTGGCAGACTCTGCTGACGCACCTGCTGGACCAGCACTACGGTCTCACAATTAACGACACGCCGTTTGGCAACGACGGCGTCATTCAGGAACATATCGACGCCGGGATCTCCCTGTCCGACGCCGTGAATTTTATCGTGGAAAAGTACGATCTGGTACGTACCGATCGCCGCGATTTCAGCGCAGAAACACAGTCACCGCTTATCGGCAGTATCGATATTCTGCGGGCCAGGAAGGCGACCGGGCTGATG
>NZ_QFXN01000136.1:0-1033 GCF_003144775.1 Enterobacter sp. CGMCC 5087
CCATGGCTACAAAGTGGTGACCGATATCACCACCGGCAAATACCGTGAGGTGCAACCATGAAGCTGTCCCTGACGGTGGAAGCCAGTGCCATCAACGTACTGGCCCTGAATGCGGGCCGGATCGCCGTGGATATTGACGGGATTGAACTGGCTGCGCTGATTGATGTGGTCAGTGACAACGGGTATTCCCTTCGCGTTGCTGACGAACCCGGGAAGCTGATTGTTGAAGATCCTCTGCCACGCGCCGCCCGTCTGAACGGGATCCAGTGTAGCACCGCCCATATCACCTGTGAGGATAACGCTATTCTCGACCTGGTAACCCTTCAACGTCATGACGGCGGCGACTGCGACTGGATACTGTATACCGGCTACGGATTTATTCTCAGGCTGAATGCCCGTTTACATCCCGTGTGGGGTTATCAAAAGCCTGTCGTCGTCTGGTCGTTACGCTTATGCGTCGTTATTCCGCCGACATCATCCATTTTGATGCTTCAGGTGAAGTGCTGCCTGGCTTTGCCGCCTTTGACTGGTAGCCTTCTATTGCCACAAGGTTTTTACATGCCGGAATTAAGCACCGAAGCGGCGCTCAACATTCTGATTGACTGGCTGCAGGACAACATCGATTGTGGGAACGAGCTCGTCTTCGGCAACGACGAAGATGGGACGGATTCGGCAGCGCTGTTGCCGTGGATTGAAAAGGCGCTTCAGGAGGTTCGCGTTCTCCGCCATCTTCAGCTTTTGCAACAGGCCAGAATTGATTAGCCAACGAACCGTACTCGTCACACGCATATAAGCGCCAGCCTTCACTGGCCGGCGTTTCCTGGCAATGTCGCTGCGACAGCTCCACCTGGTGCCGGGTATAACGATTGGGTGGCGTCGTCTGCTGCGGTGAAGGATCCGCAAGAACCACAGGTTAACTTTGCTCCTTCGAAACAGCGGGGGAGATATACATTTTACGAACCAGCTTCAGAAGGAAAAAAGCATCACTAAGACTGCTTATACCGGATAGTAGCTGGCGAAAGGCTATCCGCGA
>NZ_QFXN01000137.1:0-231 GCF_003144775.1 Enterobacter sp. CGMCC 5087
GCGAAAGCTGGAGCACAGCACCTGCCGGTTGCTGACCTTACGCCGGTACAATCCGAGAAAATGGCGGCACTCCACCAGGGCATGCCTGACTAGTGCGCGTCGGGTCTCGTAGTGTTGCTGTTGTTCGCTCAGGGAGAGAATATCGGTAATCACGTCAATATAGCTGGCCGCACGGATATCGTAATAATCCGGGCGGTGGGTAATGGACGCAGGATTGCTGATGTAGGTGTA